>JACCSC010000116.1 GCA_013813215.1 Geodermatophilaceae bacterium
CACCGCCGCGTTCTGCCAGCGGTACGGCGTACCGCTGGAGGCCGCCGCCAACTGCGTCCTCGTGGTCGGCAAGCGCGGCGGCGAGCTCCGCTGGGCGGCCTGCCTGGTTCTCGCCGTACACCGGGCCGACGTCAACGGCGTCGTACGCCGGCACCTCGACGTACGCAAGGTCTCCTTCGCCGCCACGGACGACGCGACCGCGCAGACCGCGATGGAGTACGGGGGCATCACCCCGATCGGCCTCCCTACCGACTGGCCGATCCTCGTCGACCGCCAGGTCGCCGAGGCCGGAGATGTCGTCATCGGCAGCGGGGTACGGCGCAGCAAGCTCGTCCTGCCCGGGGACCGGCTCGTCGCGCTCGCCGGGGCGGTGCTGCTCGACCTCAGCCAGCCGTGACCTAGCGCCGCTCCGGCGACCCGGCCGGCTTACTCGCGCATTGGGCTGATTCGGGGCTCGCCAGCTCTTGACGGCCGGGGGGCGCAGCCTTACAGTCTCTCGCAGCACGGAATCAATAGTCCGTCAGACGGAAACTTCCTCAGACCACCCGAGGTGCGCGATGTCCACTGCAGTCACCCCCCCAGCCGCCGCCAAGCGCGGGAAGCGGGTCAAGCACCCGGTTGACGAGGTCCTCGCTCCGCAGAAGCTGGCGGTCTACGGCGCGCAGCACGTCCTGGCGTTCTACGCGGGGGCCGTCATCGTCCCGATCCTGCTGGCCGGGGCCATCGGGCTCAGCGACGAGCAGCTGATCCACCTGATCAACGCAGACCTGTTCACCTGCGGGATCGCCTCGATCATCCAGTCCGTGGGTTTCTGGAAGGTTGGCGTGCGACTGCCCCTGCTGCAGGGCGTCACCTTCACGGCGGTGGCTCCGATGATCGCCATCGGGCTCGCCGCAGGGGGCGGCACGGAGGGCCTGGTCTACATCTACGGCGCGGTCATCGTGGCCGGCCTGTTCACGTTCTTCTTCGCGCCGTTCTTCGGCAAGCTCATCCGCTTCTTCCCGCCCGTCGTCACGGGCTCGGTCATCGCCATCATCGGGATCGCCCTGCTGCCGGTGGCCGTGAACGACGCGGTGGGCTTCACCGAGCCGGCCCAGAAGGACTTCTACTACGCCATCGGCACGCTGGCGATCATCATCATCATCCAGCGCGTGTTCAAGGGCTTCATGGCGACCGTCGCGGTCCTGGCCGGTCTGGTGATCGGCACCACGGTGGCGTTCGTCCTGGGCGATGCGAACTTCGAATCCGTCGGCTCGAGCGATTGGGCGGGACTGACGACGCCGTTCTTCTTCGGCATCCCCAAGTTCTCCGTCACCGCCATCATCTCGATGATCGTGGTCATGCTGATCACCGCGGTCGAGACCACCGGTGACGTCTTCGCCACCGGTGAGATCGTCGAGAAGAGGGTGGGGCCGGAGGACGTGACGCGGGCCTTGCGCGCCGACGGCCTGGCCACGACGCTCGGCGGTGTCTTCAACTCCTTCCCCTACACCTGCTTCGCGGAGAACGTCGGCCTGGTTCGACTCACCGCGATCAAGAGTCGCTGGGTCGTGGCTACGGCCGGCGCCATCATGATCGTCATCGGCCTCATCCCCAAGGCCGGTGCCGTCGCGGCGAGCATCCCGCACCCCGTACTCGGCGGCGCCGCGATCGCGATGTTCGCCACCGTCGCCGTCGTCGGTATCCAGATGTTGGGTCGCGTGGACTTCAACGACCACCGCAACGTCGTCATCGTGGCGACCAGCGTCGGCCTGGCCATGCTCGTGACCATGAAACCCACCCTGTACACCGTCGTCCCCGGCGGGCGGTGGAGCGAGATGATTTTCAACAGCGGCATCACGTTGGGATCGATCACCGCCATCGGGCTCAACCTGGTGTTCTTCCACGTCGGCAAGAGCTTCGGACCCGCAGTGGCCGGCGCCCCCGGCCAGGGAGTCATCCGGCTCGACCAGGTCAACGACATGAGCCAGGACCAGTTCGCCGAGACGTTCGCCGGGCTGTTCCAGGGAGCCCGGTGGGCCGTCGACGGCGCCTACGCGCAGCGGCCGTTCGCCGACACCCAGGCGCTGCGGGCGGCGATGCAGGACGCGTTGTTCTCCGGCGATCCTGCACAGCAGCAGGAGTTCCTGCACTCCTTCCCCGACCTCGGCGCCGACCAACTCGAGCGCGCGGAGTCGGTGCGGGACCAGTCGGTGCTTGGCCTGGACCGGCTCAACGACGAGGACTACGAAGAGTTCGTCGAGCTCAACCGGGGGTACCGCGAGAAATTCGGCTTCCCGCTGATCGTGTCGGTACGCAACCTGCGCAAGCGACACGACGTGCTCGAGCAGGGTCAGGACCGGATGTCGCACTCCGTTCACCAGGAACGGGCGACCGCCTTGATCGAGATCGGCAAGATCGTCGACCACCGGTTCGACGACCTGGTCGCCGATGCCAACCCCATCCACACCGCACGAACCCAGCGCTTCGACCAGCTGGGTCACTGACCAGGAGACCCGTGAGTACCCAACGCACGACCGCCCTGCACGCCGCCGATCGGTTCAACGCCATCCCCGACGCGGATGCCCGAGAGCGGTTGGCCTCGTGCCTGGCAGTTCCCCGATGGATCGAGGAGATGCTGGCCGGTCGGCCGTACGCCGGAGTCGACGAGCTGCTCGATCGTGGCCGGGAGGCCGCGGCCCGGCTGACCCGGACCGAGGTCGAGGCCGCGCTCGCCCGGCACCCGAGGATCGGGGAGCGGGCCGGCGCCGCGCACGACGCGGAGTTCTCCGCGCGGGAGCAGGCCGGGGTGGCCTCCGACGAGCACGAGGCCCTGCGGCGGGCCAACGCGGCCTACGAGGCCCGTTTCGACCGGGTGTTCCTGATCCGGGCGGCCGGCCGGTCGGGCGCGGAGATCCTCGCCGAGCTCGACCGCCGGCTGCAAAACTCCGACGAGGCCGAGTTGGCGGAGGTCATTGTCCAACTGGGGGAGATCGCCGTGCTCCGGCTGGAACAGGTGGTGGAGTTGTGAGCACCGACGACGCACTTCTCTCCGCGGAGGAGTCGTGAGCACCGTCAGTACGCACGTGCTCGACACGGCCCTCGGCCGGCCGGGCGTGGGCATCGAGGTCCGCCTGGAGCGGGTGGACGCCGATGCCGGCCTCGTGGCGACGGGAACGACGGACGCCGACGGCCGGGTCGGTGAACTCGGACCCGAGAGCCTGCCGGCCGGGACCTACCGGCTGGTCTTCGACACCGGCGCCTACTTCACCCGGTCGGCCACCGCAGCGTTCTTCCCGCAGGTGAGCGTGACCTTCGTCGTCACCGACTCTGGGCACTACCACGTGCCGGTGCTGCTGAGTCCGTTCGCCTTCTCCACCTATCGAGGGAGCTAGTCGCGTGGCCATCGTCTTGGGGCCGAACCAGTACGGCAAGGCCGAGAACCGGGTCGTGCGGATCTATCGCGACACCGCCCGGCACGAGATCCGGGACCTCAACGTCTCGACGTCGTTGCGCGGCAACTTCTCCGCGGCGCACCTGTCCGGAGATCAGTCACGGGTCCTGCCCACCGACACGCAGAAACAGACGGTTTTCGCCTACGCCAAGGAGAAGGGTGTCGGCGAGATCGAGGAGTTCGCCCTCGACCTCGGCCGGCACTTCGTCGGGGACACCGAACCGGTCGAGGGTGCCCGGATCGAGATCGAGGAGTACGCCTGGCAGCGGATCAGCGTCGACGGTGTCGAGCACGACCACAGCTGGGTGCGGTCGGGTCAGGAGACCCGCACGACCGTCGTGACCCTCGACGGTAAGGGTGGCGCCGAGATGGTGGTGTCCGGGCTCAAGGACCTCGTCGTGCTGAAGTCCACCGGCTCTGAGTTCAGCGGCTTCCTCGAGGATGCCTACACCACATTGGTACCTACCCACGACCGGATCATGGCCACGTCGCTGACCGCCCGCTGGCGCTACATCGGCACGACCGTCGACTGGGGCCCGACGTACGGCAGCATCCGGCAGCTGCTACTCGAACGGTTCGCTCTGGTGCACAGCCTGGCCCTGCAGCAGACGCTCTACGAGATGGGCCGGGCGGTGCTCGAGACGCACGCCGACGTGGCGGAGATCAAGTTCTCCGCACCCAACCGGCATCACTTCGTCTACGACCTGGCGCCGTTCGGGCTCGACAACCCGAACGAGGTGTTCCACGCCGACGATCGGCCCTACGGCCTGATCGAGGCCACCGTGCTCCGGGACGACGCGCCAGCGGCGGGGCGGGCCTGGGACACCGTCCCCGGCTTCTGCTGACGGCTGGCCGGCCCCGACCAGCGCCACCTGACCCGAGATCGAGGAGCGACATGGACTTCCTGCAGCCGAGCACCATGGCTGAGGCGTTGGCCGCGAAGGCCGAACATCCGGGGGCCGTCCCGATCGCGGGCGGCACCGATGTGATGGTCGAGATGAACTTCGACAAGCACCGGCCGCCCGCCCTCCTGGACGTCACCCGGGTCAGCGAGCTGACCGAGTGGGGGATGGACGACGGTCGGGTCCGCCTGGGCGCCGGCGTGTCCTACACCCGCATCATCGACGAGCTGGGCGACCGGCTGCCCGGCCTGGCGATGGCCTCACGCACCGTGGGTTCTCCCCAGATCCGCAACCGCGGCACGGTCGGCGGCAACCTCGGGGCGGCCTCGCCGGCCGGGGATGCCCACCCGGCCTTGCTCGCGGCCGACGCCGAGATCGAACTGCAGTCCACGGCCGGGACCCGCGTGGTCAAGGCGCACGAGTTCTACCTCGGCGTGAAGCGCAACGCCGCGCGGCGGGACGAGCTGATCACCGCCATCGTGCTGACACCACCCTCGGGTCCGCAGCAGTTCTGCAAGATCGGGACACGCAACGCGATGGTCATCTCGGTCGCGGCGTTCGGCCTTGCACTGCACCCCGACCGAAGGGTGGTGCGGACCGGGATCGGCTCGGTGGCCCCTACCCCGCGGCGCGCCTATGCGGCCGAGGAGTTCCTGGCCGCCGAGCTGGAAAGCGCCGGATTGTGGGAGTCGCGGGCCGAACTGCCGACGGCCCTGGCCCGCGAGTTCGGCGAGAAGGTCAAGGCGGCCGGCGCTCCGATCGACGACGTGCGGGGTACGGCGGCGTACCGCCTGCACTCCCTGGCCGTGATGGCCAGGCGCGCCGTGACATGGGCGTGGACCGACTACCGCACCGCGAGAGGGACCTGACGCCATGCGCATCACCACCACCGTCAACGGCCAGCAGCGCGTCGTCGACGACGTCTGGGAAGGCGAGAGCCTGCTCTACGTGCTGCGCGAGCGAATGGGACTGCCCGGCTCGAAGAACGCCTGCGAGCAGGGGGAGTGCGGCTCCTGCACGGTCTACCTCGACGGCGTGACTGCCTGCGCCTGCCTCGTGGCGGGCGGGCAGGCCGAGGGCCGTGAGGTCGTCACCGTGGAGGCGCTCGCCGACGCCGACGGGCTGCACCCGGTTCAGGAGGCCTTCCTCGAGTGCGGTGCCGTGCAGTGCGGTTTCTGCACCCCCGGGCTGCTCGTGCAGACCCATGACCTGCTGGCCCGGACCGGCCGACCGTCCGACCCGGAGATCCGGGAGGCGCTGGCCGGCAACCTGTGCCGGTGCACCGGCTACGAGAAGATCCTGGACGCGGTGCGACTGGCCTCGGAGCGGATGGCGTCGCGGTGACGCCCGCCGACGCACTCGTCTCCGGGGAGGCGGCAATGAGCACCGTCATCGACGGCGCCCACGTCGTCACTATGGACGCGGCCCGGGCCGAGTATGGCTCCGGCCACGTCGTGGTCGAGGGTCGTCGCATCACCGCCGTCGGCGCCGGGCCGGCGCCGCGTGACGTCGACGGGGCCCGCTACGTCGACGCCCGCGGGTGCCTTCTGACCCCGGGGCTGGTCAACACCCACCACCACCTCTACCAGTGGACGACGCGCGGGCACGCGGTGGACGGCACCCTGTTCGAGTGGCTGACCACGCTGTACCCGGTCTGGGGTCGGCTGGACGAGGACGTCGTGCGCGCCTCGGCGAGCGGAGCGCTGGCCTGGCTCGCGCGCACCGGCTGTACGACGACCACCGACCACCACTACGTCTTCCCCCGCGACGGCGGAGACGTCCTGGGCGCCGAGATCGAGGCGGCGCGCGCGATCGGTCTGCGCTTCCATCCGACCCGCGGGTCGATGGACCTCGGGCAGAGCCAGGGTGGGTTGCCGCCCGACCATGTGGTCGAGGACATCGACGCGATACTCGCGGCGACCGAGGCGGCCATCGACACCCACCACGACCCCTCGTTCGATTCCATGCTGCGCATCGGAGTCGCACCCTGCTCGCCGTTCTCGGTCACCGGTGCCCTGCTCGAACAAGCAGCCGGGCTGGCCCGCGCCAAAGGGGTGCGGCTGCACACCCACCTCTGCGAGACCCTCGACGAGGAGGACTTCTGCCGCGAGCATTTCAATCGCACCCCCGTCGAGTACATGGACTCGGTCGGGTGGCTCGGCCCCGACGTCTGGTTCGCCCACGCGGTCCATCTCGATGACCAGTCGATCGCCACGATGGCCGCGACCGGCACCAGCGCGGCGCATTGCCCGTCGTCCAACGCCCGGCTGGGAGCGGGTATCGCCCGCGTCAGGGACATGCGCGACGCCGGCGTGACGGTGGGGCTCGGCGTCGACGGGGCAGCGTCCAACGAGGCCTGCGCCA
Organism: Geodermatophilaceae bacterium; assembly: GCA_013813215.1. Classification (GTDB taxonomy): domain Bacteria; phylum Actinomycetota; class Actinomycetes; order Mycobacteriales; family Geodermatophilaceae; genus JACCSC01. The sequence continues at coordinate 6,700 of JACCSC010000116.1, forward strand.
TGCTCGAGGAGGTGCGGCACGCCGCGCTGTTCGCCCGAGCCCGCGGCGGCCCCCGCCAGCTGACGGTGCGCGAGGCCCTCGAACTGGGAACGCTGGGCGGCGCCGCGGTACTGGGTCGCGCGGCGGAGATCGGATCATTGGAGCCGGGCAAGCTCGCTGACCTCGCGCTGTGGCGTCTGGACACGCTGCCGCACGCGGGCATCGCCGACCCGGTCGCAGCGCTCGTCCTCGGTGCGCCGCCGCCGCTGGAACTGCTCCTCGTCAACGGCGCACCGGTCGTCGAGCGGGATCGGCTCTTCACCGTCGACGAGGAGACGGTGGCGCGCGAGGTCACCCGGGCCGGCAAGAAACTTCTCGAACGAGTGGGAGCACTCTCATGACCACACCGACACAGGCGACCACCCCCGCCGCGGCGCGTACGCGCACGCCCATCGGCGCGCCTGGCCGGCTCGAGAACGACGCCAAGGGTGGAGTGGGGACCAGCCCGCAGCGCCCGGACGGCGCCCTCAAGGTGACCGGCGAGTTCGCCTACAGCAGTGACCTCTGGATGGACAACATGCTCTGGGGAGTCACCCTGCGCAGCCCGCACCCGTTCGCCCGCATCCGCGCGGTCGACATCGCTGCGGCGCTCGCCACGCCCGGGGTCGTGGCCGTCCTGACGGCCGCCGACGTGCCGGGCCGCAACGTGTTCGGGTTGGAGCTGTCCGACCAGCCCGTGCTCGCTGACGATGTGGTCCGCTACCAGGGCGAGGCGGTGGCGCTGGTCGCTGCCGACCACCCGGAGATAGCCCGCCAGGCGGCCAAGAAGATCCGGGTCGACTACCAGGTGTGGGAGCCGATCACCGACGCGCGGGCCGCGCTCGGGCATCCCACCTGGAACCGGCTGCACGACCATCCGGCCGAGGATGTCGAACTGAGCCGCTCGGCCGCGGCCATCCACCCCAAGGGCAACCTGGTCCGGCACTTGAAGATACGCAAGGGCGACCCCGACGAGGCCGCCGACGTCGTCGTGCGGGGGGAGTACTCGGTCGGCATGCAGGACCAGGCCTTCCTCGGTCCGGAGTCCGGGCTCGCCGTTCCCGACGGGGAGGGGGGCGTGGACCTGTACGTCGCCACCCAGTGGCTGCACGTGGACCAGCGGCAGATCTGCACCGCGCTCGGCCTCACCCCGGACCAAGTCCGCCTCACCCTGGCCGGAGTGGGCGGCGCCTTCGGGGGGCGCGAGGACCTGTCCATGCACGTGCACGGCTGCATGCTGGCGCTGCACACCGGCAAGCCCGTCAAGATGGTCTACAACCGCGAGGAGTCCTTCTTCGGCCACGTGCACCGGCACCCGGCGGAGATGCGCTACGAGCACGGCGCCACTCGGGACGGCACCCTCGTCTTCGTCAACTGCGACATCTACTTCGACGGCGGCGCCTACGCCTCGAGCACACCGGCGGTCGTCGGCAACGGCGGCACGATGGGCATCGGCCCGTACGTCGTCCCCAACGTCCGGATCGACGCGTACGGCGTCTACACCAACAACCCGCCGTGCGGCGCCATGCGCGGGTTCGGGTCGGTGCAGACGGCGTTCGCGTACGAGGCGCAGATGGATCTGCTGGCCGCCGAACTGGGCATGGACCCGATCGACCTACGGGTGCGCAACGCGATGGCCGAGGGTTCGGTCACACCGCACGGCCAGACCATCGACAGTCCGGCGCCGGTGGCCGAGCTGCTGCAGCGGCTGCGGGAGATGCCGCTGCCCGCCGAACCGGACGGGGCGGACATCGACCTGCGCTCACTGCCGGGAGGCGTCGCCAACTCTACCCACGGCGAGGGTGTCAAGCGCGGTGTCGGGTACGCCGTCACGTACAAGAACGTCGCGTTCTCGGAGGGGTTCGACGACTACTCGACCGCCCGCGTGCAGATCGAGGCCCATCAGGGCAATCCGCTGGTCGTCGTGCACACCGCGGCCGCCGAGGTCGGCCAGGGCCTGGTCACGATCGAGCAGCAGATCTGCCGGACCGAACTCGGCGTCGAGAACGTCATCGTGCACCCGAAGAACACCGACGTCGGATCCGGCGGGTCGACGTCGGCGTCGCGGCAGACGTACATGACCGGCGGCGCGGTGAAGCTCGCCTGCGAGGCGGTCCGTGACCGCATCCTGACGTTGGCCCGGGACCGGACCGACGCCCCGCTCGACGACGCGGCGCTGGTCGACGGCAACATCGTCACGCCCTCCGGTGCGGTGCTGATGTCGATCGCCGACGCGATCGGCGAGGCGGTGATCGAGGAGACCCGGGAGCACCACCATCGCCCGACCGAGGAGATCGACCCCGAGACCGGCCAGGGGTTCGCGCACGTCCAGTACTCGTTCTCCGCGCATCGGGCGGTCGTCGACGTCGACACCGAACTCGGCCTGCTCAAGGTCGTAGAGCTGGCGTGCGTGCAGGACGTCGGCAAGGCGCTCAACGCCGATGCCGTGGTCGGTCAGATCCAGGGGGGCAGCGCCCAGGGCATGGGCCTGGCCATCATGGAGGAGATCGTGGTCAAGGACGGCAAGATCAGGAACCCGTCGTTCACCGACTACCTGATCCCCACCATCCTCGACACCCCGCCGATGCCGATCCAGGTGCTGGAGTACGCCGACCCGCACGCGCCGTACGGGCTGCGGGGGGTGGGCGAGGCGCCGACGATCTCCTCGGGTCCTGCGGTGGCGGCCGCGATCAGGCAGGCCACCGGGCTGCCTCTGACGCGGGTGCCGATCCGGCCCGAGCACATCACCGGGACATGACCGAGCGGGGCCGGCGGCTGTACTTCCGGCGACTGCAGTTCCAGACCTCGGCCGCCGGTGGCTTACAGGCCGGCGAGGAAGCCCTCGCTCAGTTGCTCGGCGGTCCGCTGCATGACCGGCGCCATGACGCCGGTCTGCTGCACGGTCACCCGGCTGCTGGGTCCGGAGACGGAGAGCGCGGCCGCGAACGGGAGCCCGGGCATCGGTACGGCGACGCAGCGGACCCCGAGCTCCTGCTCCCCGTCGTCGAGGGCGTAGCCGCGCGAGCGCACCTCCGCCAGCGCGGTCGCCAGCGGGTCGACCTCGGTGATCGTGTGCTCGGTACGGGCCGGCATCCCGGTTCGCGCGACGATGGCGATCACCTCCTCGTCGGGGAGCATCGACAGGATCGCCTTGCCCACGCCCGTGCAGTGCAGCATCACCGAGTGCCCGACCTCGGTGAACATCCGCATCGACCGTGGCGAGGGGACCTGAGCGACGTAGACGGCGGCGTCGCCGTCGCGCATGGCCACGTTGGTGGTTTCGCCGAATTGATCTACCAGCGCCTGCAGGCGGGGGGTCGCCCACGAGCCCAGCATCCGGCTCGCCGCGTCCCCAAGCCTGATCATCCGGGGTCCCATTGCGTAGCGACGCGACGGCTCTTGCCGCACGTACCCCTGGTGGACCAGGGACCGCATCAGCCGGTGGATGGTCGGCATCGGAAGGGCCGAGCGCGCGGCCAGCTCGGACAACGTCAGCGAGCCGCCGCCATCGGCCAGATGCTCCAGCAGGCTGAACGCCCGGTCCACCGACTGGACCCGCTCCGGTGCCATGAGACCTCCGCTGTGTGGAGAGATTCTTCCACTTTGAGGAAAGACGCCAGCGTACGACACGGGCGGCAACGGCGTGGAGTGATCGGGTGAACACCGCCCTCACCGAGCAGGATCTAGCCGCCGTCGACGTGCTGCTGGCCGGGGACGACCGGCGTCGACAGGCCCGTTACCCCGGCGAGTCGCTGACCAGACAGCCCGTGCACACCGTCTACGTTCCGGCCGACCGCATGACCTCGACCCTTCCGGAGCAGTGGGGCGAAGCCGCGGCCGCAGCGTTGGCCACCCACGCGGCCGATGCGGCCGCCTTCGCGACCGCGACCGGACACGGGGCGGCCGACGTCGAGGACGTCTGGGCGGCGCTGACCCGCAAGCTCTCCGAGGAACCGATCGAGGACCTGCGCATCGACCTCGAGGACGGCTACGGGCAGCGGGCCGACGACGACGAGGACGAGCACGCGGTCGCGGCCGGCCGTGCGATCCAGGTGGCCGCCGAACGGGGAGTGCTTCCGCCGTACGTCGGGGTTCGCATCAAGTCGTTGGAGGCCCCGACCCGGCGACGGGGGATCCGGTCGCTGGACCTCGTGCTCGGCGCGGTGCTGGCTGGGGGACAACTACCGGCCGGCTGGATCCAGACGCTGCCCAAGGTCACCTCGACCAGCCAGGTGACCGCGATGGTCGAGGTGTGCGCACGGCTGGAGCGGGCGCACGGGCTGCCCGAGGGGAGGCTGCGCTTCGAGGTGCAGGTGGAGACGCCGCAGGCGATCCTCGGTCCGGACGGGACGGCTATGGTCGCGCGGCTCATCGAGGCCGCGGCGGGTCGCTGCAGCGCCTTGCACTTCGGGACCTACGACTACACCGCCGCCCTTGGTATAGCCGGCGGGTATCAGGCTATGGACCACCCGGCCGCGGACCACGCCAAGGCGACGATGCAGGTGGCGGCGGCCGAGACCGGCGTCCGTCTCTCGGACGGTTCGACCAACGTCCTGCCGGTCGGGGACACTCGCGCCGTGCACGCGGCCTGGCGCCTGCACGCAGGACTGGTCCGCCGGTCGCTCGAGCGGGGCTTCTACCAGGGCTGGGACCTGCACCCGGCCCAGCTACCGACCCGCTTCCTGGCTACTTTTCTGTTCTACCGCCAGGACCGCGAAGCCGTCGGCCGGCGGCTCGCCGGCTACCTGCGCGGGGCCGTCGGCGGCGTGCTCGACGAGCCGGCCACCGCCCGGGCGCTGGCCTCGTTCCTGCTGCGCGGAATCCACTGTGGGGCGTTGACGGCCGAGGAGGTGCTCGGGCTGGCCGGAACTGACGTCGAGGGATTGATCGTCCTGGCCGGGAGACCCGGCCTTGACGGAACGATGGGCGCTTGCTAATATTCCGACAGACAGAATAGTGATTCCACAGAGCGAAAGTCGGGTCATGCGTCACACCCTCCGGTATGCAGCCAACTGCTCGCTGCTGTTCACCGAACTTCCGTTGCTGCAGCGGGCCGCGGCCGCCCGCGGCGCCGGGTTCGACGCGGTCGAGTTCTGGTGGCCGTGGCCTCATCAGCCGGTCCCGCCCGACGCCGAGGCCGACGCGTTCATCGGGTCGGTGCGCGACGCCGGCGTGACGTTGGTCGGCCTGAACTTCTTCGCCGGTGACCTCGCCGGCCCCGACTGCGGCGTGCTGTCCATCCCGGCGCGGTCCAGGGAGTTCCAGGACAACGTCGATGTCGCTGTAGCGATCGGAGCCGCACTCGGCGCCACGGGCTTTAACGCGCTCTATGGCAACCGGGTGGACGACGTCGACGCGGCCGAGCAGGACGAGGTGGCGATCGCCAATCTGGGGCTGGCCGCGGACAAGGCGGCGACGATCGGCGCGACCGTGCTCCTGGAGCCGGTCAGCGGCCCGAAGCCGTATCCGCTGCGCACCGCCGCCGACGTCGTCGACGTCCTGGACCGGGTGCAGGCGGCCGGGGCTGACAACGTCGGCCTGCTCCTCGACCTGTTCCATCTGGCCAACAACGGCGACGACGTCACCAAGGCGATCGACACGTACGCGGGCCGGGTGGCGCACGTCCAGGTCGCCGACCATCCGGGTCGGCACGAACCCGGGACCGGCCAGCTGGATCTCGACGGTCATCTCGGTCGGCTCGAGGCCACGGCGTACGACGGCTGGGTGGCGCTGGAGTACAACCCCGCCGGATCAACCGTGGACAGCCTCGGCTGGTTGCCGCGCGAGCGCCGCGGCTCCGCGGAGGACAACCTGCAGGCGAGAAGGAGCACCCGATGACCACCATCGCTTTCATCGGACTCGGCATCATGGGCGGTCCGATGGCGGCCAACCTGGTCAAGGCCGGCCATGACGTGGTCGGGTACAACCGGCATCCGGAGCCGGTCGAGCGCCTGGTGACCGCCGGCGGACGCGGTGCGGACTCGGCGGCACAGGCCGTGGCCGGCGTCGACGTCGTCATCACGATGGTCCCCGACTCCGCCGACGTGGAAGCGGTCGCCCTCGGCGACGACGGGATCTACGCCCACCTTTCCTCCGGTGCGTTGCACATCGACATGAGCTCCATCCGCCCCGACGTGTCGGCGAGCGTGGCCGCGGCGGCGCGCGCCCGTGGCCTGCGGGCGCTCGATGCCCCCGTCAGCGGCGGTGAGCAGGGCGCGATCGAGGCCAGCCTGTCCATCATGGTCGGCGGCGAGGCCGCCGACTTCGAGGAGGCCAGGCCGATCCTGGAGGCGGTGGGCACCACGGTCGTGCACTGCGGTCCGAGCGGCTCCGGGCAGACCGTCAAGGCCGCCAACCAGCTGATCGTCGCCGGGACCATCGAACTGGTCGCCGAGGCCATCGTGTTCCTGGAGGCCTACGGCGTCGACACCGAGGCGGCCGTCACGGTGCTGGCCGGTGGCCTGGCCGGAAACCGCATCCTGGACCGCAAGGCGGCCGGCATGCTGGCCCGCGAGTTCCAGCCCGGCTTCCGCATCGACCTGCACCACAAGGACATGGGGATCGTGACCGCGGCGGCCCGGGAGAAGGGTGTGGTGATCCCCCTGGGCGCCGTTGTCGCCCAGCTGATCGGGTCGCTGCGCGCCCAGGGGCACGGTGGCCTGGATCACTCGGCGCTGCTCAAGGTCGTCGAGCAGCTGTCGGGCCGCGACCAGGACGGACTGGTCTGATGCCCACGATGACCGCTGCCGACGCGGCCGTGGCGATCCTGGAGCGCGAAGGCGCCACGCAGGCCTTCGGTATCCCGGGGGCTGCGATCAACCCGTTCTACGCGGCCATGCGGCGCCACGGCGGCATCCGGCACATCCTGGCCCGGCACGTCGAGGGCGCCTCGCACATGGCCGAGGGGTACACCCGGGCCGCTGCCGGAAACATCGGCATCTGCATCGGCACCTCCGGCCCGGCGGGCACGGACATGATCACCGGCCTGTACTCCGCCATGGCCGACTCCATTCCCATTCTCGCCATCACCGGTCAGGCCCCGGTCGCCCGACTGCACAAGGAGGACTTCCAGGCCGTCGACATCGCCTCGATCGCGGCGCCGGTGACCAAGTGGGCCACCACGGTGCTCGAGCCCGGACAGGTGCCGGGTGCCGTTGCGCAGGCCTTTCACCTGATGAGGTCGGGACGACCGGGACCGGTCCTGCTCGATCTGCCGTTCGACGTCCAGATGACCGAGATCCAGTTCGATCCCGAGACCTATCAGCCGCTGCCCGTCTACAAGCCCGCGGCGACGCGTGCCCAGGTCGACCGGGCGATGGAGATGCTGGCCGCGGCCGAACGCCCGCTCATCGTGGCCGGCGGCGGCATCATCAACGCCGACGCCTGCGCGCTGCTCGTCGAGTTCGCCGAGCTGACCGGCGTGCCCGTGGTGCCCACCCTGATGGGTTGGGGGATCATGCCCGACGACCACGAGCTGATGGCCGGCATGGTCGGGCTGCAGACCTCGCACCGCTACGGGAATGCGACCATGCTCGAATCCGACTTCGTGCTCGGCATCGGCAACCGGTTCGCCAACCGCCACACCGGCGGCCTGTCCACCTACCGGGCCGGCCGGACGTTCGTGCACGTCGACATCGAGCCGACCCAGATCGGCCGGGTCTTCGCTCCGGACTTCGCGATCGTCTCCGACGCCAAGGCGGCCCTGCAGCTCTTCGTCGACGCCGCGCGTGAGCAGGCCAGCCAGCTCCGCCTGCCCGATCGTGGCGTGTGGGCCAAGGACTGCGCCCAGCGCAAGCAGACGTTGCAGCGGCGTACCCACTTCGACGACGTCCCGATCAAGCCGCAACGGGTCTACGAGGAGATGAACCGGTCCTTCGGCCGCGACACCCGCTACGTCAGCACCATCGGCCTGTCGCAGATCGCCGGTGCGCAGTTCCTGCACGTCTACCGGCCCCGGCACTGGATCAACTGCGGGCAGGCCGGCCCTCTCGGTTGGACGATCCCGGCCGCCCTCGGCGTGTGCGTGGCCGACCCGGACGCCACGGTCGTCGCGCTGTCCGGCGACTACGACTTCCAGTTCATGATCGAGGAGCTGGCGGTCGGGGCCCAGTTCCAGATCCCGTACATCCACGTGCTGGTGAACAACGCCTACCTCGGGCTGATCCGGCAGGCGCAGCGCGGCTTCGAGATGGACTACCACGTGCAGCTCGCGTTCGACAACATCAACGCCCCGGAGGTCGGGGGGTATGGCGTCGATCACGTCAAGGTCGTCGAAGGGCTGGGCTGCAAGGCGATCCGGGTGTTCGAGCCTGATCGCATCCGGCCGGCGCTGGAGGAGGCCAAGCAGCTGATGGCGGAGTTCCGGGTGCCCGTCGTGGTCGAAGTCATCCTCGAACGCGTGACCAACGTGTCGATGGGCACGGAGATCGACAACGTCGTGGAGTTCGAGGAGCCGGCCCTCTCGAGCGAGGACGCCCCGACGGCCATTGCGATGCTGGACTGACACATGCGGGTCGTGCTCGCCCCCGACAAGTTCAAGGGTTCTCTCACGGCGGCGCAGGTCGCGGCCGCGGTCGGCGCCGGGCTCCGGCAGTCCCGCCCGGACGTCACGTTGACGCTGCTGCCGGTCGCCGACGGCGGAGACGGAACCGTCGACGCCGCGCTGTCCGCCGGCTACACACGGGTGCGGGTCGAGGCGGTCGGCCCCACCGGCCGGCCGGTCGCGACGTCGTACGCCGTCCGCGGTGGACAGGCCGTGATCGAACTCGCGAACGTCGTTGGCCTGGATTTGCTGCCTGCGGGCGGGCCTGACCCGATGGGGGCATCGACGTACGGGCTGGGTCTGGTCATCCGGCACGCGCTGGACCGTGGGGCGCAGAGGATCGCCCTGGGCGTCGGTGGCAGCGCCTCGACCGATGGCGGCCTGGGCATGCTCCAGGCACTGGGTGCCAGCGTCCTCGACCACACCGGCGGCGAGCTCGGTTCCGGCGGTGGGGCGCTGTCGAGCGTGGCCGCGATGCGTCTGGACGGGCTGCACCGACGCCTGGGGGAGGTCGAGATCCTGGTCGCCTGCGACGTCGACAACCCGCTGTTGGGCCCACGCGGGGCCGCCCGGGTCTTCGGGCCGCAGAAGGGCGCCGACCCCGAGCAGGTAGGCCGGTTGGAGTACGGCCTCGACCGGTGGGCCGGGGTCGTCCGCGACGCCACCGGGCACGATTGCGCGGCCGTCTCCGGCGCCGGGGCGGCGGGTGGCACCGCGTTCGCCGCGATGGCCCTGATGGGGGCGCAGGTCAGATCGGGGATCGGACTGGTGCTGGAGTTGGTGGGCTTCGCCGCGGCGCTGCCCGGGGCGGATCTGGTGGTCACGGGGGAGGGGTCGCTGGACGAGCAGTCGTTGGCGGGCAAGGCGCCGGTCGGAGTTGCCCGGGCCGCGACCGAGGCCGGCGTCCCCGTCGTCGCGGTCGCGGGGCGCTGCCTGCTCAGCCCGACGCGCTTGCGCGATGCGGGGATCCGAGCGGCCTACCCGTTGTCCGATCTCGAACCCGACGTCGCCAGGAGCATGGCCGGTGCGCCGGGGCTCCTGACCAGGCTGGGTCTGCGGATCGCCGGGGAGTGGCTGCGGTGAGCCAGCTCGATCTGTTGATACGCGGTGCCCGGGTGCTCATCGCCGGTTCATGGCGAGCCGCCGGTGTGGGCGTGAGCGACGCTGTGGTGCGCACAATCCTCGCTCTCGACGCGCAGGCCGACGCCGTCGACGTCGTCGACCTGGCCAACGACGAGGTCTTGATACCCGGGCTGGTCGACACCCACGTGCACGTCAACGAGCCCGGCCGGACCGAGTGGGAGGGCTTCGCCACCGCTACCCGAGCGGCGGCCGCCGGCGGCGTCACGACCGTCCTCGACATGCCGCTGAACTCGATCCCGCCGACGGTCGACGTCGCCGCCCTGGCGGCCAAGCGGTCAGCCGCCGCCGGCCAGTGCGCGGTCGACGTGGGCTTCTGGGGCGGCGCCGTACCGGCGAACCTCGGCCGGTTGCGGGCGCTGCACGACGCCGGGGTCTACGGCTTCAAGTGCTTCCTGCTGGACTCGGGGGTGCCGGAGTTCCCACCTCTGTCCGGCGGGCAGCTCGAGCAGGCGATGCGTGAGGTGGCCGCGTTCGACGGCCTGCTCATCGCGCACGCCGAGGACGGGCCGACGATCGCGGCGGCTCCCCACCCAACCGGCCGGTCCTACGCCGGGTTCCTCGCCTCGCGCCCGCCAGCGTCGGAGAACGTCGCGATCAACCTGGTCATCGAGGCGGCCCGGCGTACGGCGGCCCGAGTCCACGTCGTCCACCTGTCCAGTGCCGAGGCGGTGCCGGCGATCCGGGCGGCCCGCGCCGACGGCGTCCGGCTGACCGTCGAGACGTGCCCGCACTACCTGACCCTGACCGCCGAGCAAGTGCCGGACGGGCAGACGCAATTCAAATGCTGCCCGCCGATTCGAGCCGCCGCCAACCGTGATCTGCTGTGGGCGGCGCTGGCCGACGGGGTCATCGACGTCGTCGTCTCCGACCACTCACCGTCGACGCCGGGGCTCAAGCAGTTCGGGACCGGCGACTTCGGCACCGCGTGGGGTGGGATCTCGTCCCTGCAGCTGGGATTGCCGCTGGTGTGGACCGAGGCCCGCAGCCGCGGTCACGAGCTCGCCGAGGTCGTCGGCTGGATGTCGACCGGGTCCGCCGACCTGGTCGGGGCCACCGGAAAGGGCCGGATCGCGGTGGGCGGGGCGGCCGACCTGGTGGTGTTCGCGCCGGACGCGCCGTTCGTGGTCGATCCCGGGCGGCTGCACCACCGGCACCCGGTCACGCCGTACGCCGGGATGACCGTGAACGGCGTCGTACGGCGGACGTATCTGGGCGGACGTCTCGTTCCCGGCCCGATCCCGCACGGCTCACTCATAGGACCCGAAGGACGTTGAGCATGCCCGATTTCACCGACCTGACCGACCTGGCCTCCCGCACCCTGGCCGGCAGCGTGGTCTACGCGAACGACGAGCTGTTCGCCGAACGGGAGAACCTGATCCGACCGGAGCCGCCGACGCACGCCGCAGCGGCCTTCGGCCACAAGGGCAAGGTGTACGACGGCTGGGAGACCAGGCGTCGCCGGAGCCCGGGCCACGACTGGGCGGTCGTGCGGCTGGGTGCGGCCGGGATCGTGCATGGTGTCGTCGTAGACACGGCGTACTTCACGGGCAACTACCCGCCGGAGATCTCCGTCGAGGCCACGTCGGCCGAGGACTACCCGTCGCCGGCGGAACTCGAGGCCGCCAGCTGGACGAGCCTGGTCGACCGGACCGCGGCCCGGGGGGACAGCGTCAACCAGTACGCCGTGAGCAACCGGGACCGGTGGACACACGTGCGGCTGTCCATCTACCCCGACGGCGGCGTGGCCCGGTTCCGCGTGCACGGGACCGTGGTCCCCGACCCCCGCTTCCTGCAGGGCACGGTCGACCTGGCCGCGATGGAGAACGGCGGCACGCTGGTCGAGACGTCGGACGCGTTCTACTCCTCGCCGGTCAACCTCATCCTGCCCGGCCGGGCCCGGATCATGGGCGACGGCTGGGAGAACGCCCGCCGGCGCGGCGACGGCAACGACTATGCGGTCTTCCGGCTTGCCGCCCGCGGCCGGCTGCGGCACGTCGAGGTGGACACGTCCTACTTCGTCGGCAACGCTCCGGGCTGGGTGCGGCTCACCGCCGCCGACGAGACGGCCGATGGCGCCACGTCATGGTGGGACGTCGTGCCCCGACGGCCGGTGCAGCCGGACACCCGGCATCGCTTCCTCGTCGAGGACCGCCGGCCGGCGACGCACGTCCGGCTCGACGTGTTCCCCGACGGCGGCCTGTCCCGGCTGCGCTGCCACGGCGAGGTCGAGGCCGATGCGTTGGCCGAGCTGGCCCGCCGGTGACCCGAGCCGGCCGCAGGCGATAAGCGCACCGGCTCGACGGCCCGCCGCGGATAACATCGGGCGACCTGTCCGAACCGAGCCATGGGAGTTCCGGTGTCCCAGCCCGCCGTCCCCGCCGTCACGGTGCCAAACGGCGCCTCCGCGGAAGGGAGTGCGTTGGCGGCCGCCGTCCGCGTGCCGGCCCGTACGACGGCGCGCGACGCGCTCGGCGAGCTGGGGTCCGGTCCGCAGCGGCCGGTGGTGGTCAGGGACGGCGACGGCATACTGCAGGACCTCGCCTGGGTGCCCGATGCCGACGCCTACGTCGTACCCGTCGCCATGGATTCCAGCGACGGCCGCGCCGTCCTGCGGCACTCGACCGCGCACGTACTCGCGCAGGCCGTGCAGGCGCTGTTCCCGGGAACCCTGCTCGGGATCGGACCGCCGATCGAGCACGGTTTCTACTACGACTTCCTGCCGGAGCGGCCGTTCACCGCCGAGGATCTCGAGGTCATCGAGAAGCGCATGCAGCAGATCGTCAAGGCGGGCCAGCGCTTCGCCCGCCGCGCGATCAGCGACTCCGCGGCCCGTGGGGAGCTGGCGGGGGAGCGGTTCAAGCTGGAGCTGATCGAGCTGAAGGGCTCCGGCGACGAGGCCGCCGAAGGCGCCGCGGTGGAGGTCGGCGCCGGCCAGCTCACCATGTACGACAACCTCGACGTCCGCAGCGGCGAGCGGGTGTGGACCGACCTGTGCCGCGGCCCGCACCTGCCGACCACCCGCGACATCCCGGCGTTCCGGCTGATGCGCAGCGCGGCGGCGTACTGGCGGGGCAACGAGCAGAACCCGCAGCTGCAACGGATCTACGGCACCGCCTGGGAGTCCCGGGATGCCCTGAAGGAGCATCTGCGGCTGCTGAAGGAGGCGGCCAAGCGCGACCACCGGAAGCTAGGCGCCGAGCTGGACCTGTTCAGCTTCCCGGACTCGATCGGCTCCGGGCTGGCGGTCTTCCACCCCAAGGGCGGGATCGTCCGGCACGAGATGGAGGACCACTCCCGGCGGCGGCACCTGGCGGCCGGCTACGAGTTCGTGACCAGCCCGCACATCACCAAGGCCAACCTGTTCGAGACCTCCGGGCACTTGGGCTGGTACGCCGACGGCATGTTCCCGCCGATGAAGATGGAGGGGGCCGACTACTACCTCAAGCCGATGAACTGCCCGTTCCACATCCTGATCTTCCAGGCCCGCGGTCGCTCCTACCGCGAGCTGCCGCTGCGGATGTTCGAGTTCGGCGCTGTCTACCGCTACGAGAAGTCCGGTGTGGTGCACGGGCTGACCCGGGTGCGCGGGCTGACCATGGACGACGCGCACATCTTCTGCACCAAGGAGCAGATGGCCGACGAGCTCGGCGGTCTGCTCGACTTCGTGCTCGGACTGCTGCGCGACTACGGCCTGAGCGACTTCTACCTCGAGCTGTCGACCCGCGACGACTCGCCGAAGTTCATCGGCGAGCAAGCGGACTGGGACGAGGCCACCGAGGCCCTGCGCCAGGCCGCGGAGAAGTCCGGGCTCGACCTCGTCCCGGACCCGGGCGGGGCGGCCTTCTACGGGCCGAAGATCTCAGTGCAGGCCCGCGACGCGATCGGCCGCACCTGGCAGCTGTCCACCATCCAGGTCGACTTTCAGCTGCCGCAGCGCTTCGGCATGGAGTACCAGGCGGCGGACGGGTCGCGGCAGCGGCCGGTGATGATCCACCGGGCGCTGTTCGGGTCGATCGAGCGGTTCTTCGGCGTCCTCACCGAGCACTACGCGGGCGCCTTCCCGGCCTGGCTCTCGCCGGTGCAGGTGGTCTGCATTCCGGTGACCGACGAGCAGGTGCCCTACCTCGAGTCGGTCGCGGCGGAGTTGCGTTCCTCCGGGGTCCGGGTCGAGGTGGACGCCTCGGCGGACCGGATGCAGAAGAAGATCCGGACCGCGAGCAAGCAGAAGGTGCCCTTCGTCCTCATCGCGGGCGCCGAGGACGCGGCGAACGAGGCGGTGTCCTTCCGCTATCGCGACGGGTCGCAGCGCAACGGCGTACCGGTGGCGCAGGCCGTGGTGGACGTCGCGGCGTTCATCGGGTCGCGGTCGAACGTGAGCCCTTCGGCGTGACCGATCCGTGGTGGCCGGCGGAGCTGGCCGAACAATCGGGGGCCGGCACGCCGGATGCGTTCCAGCGACTGTGGACGCCACACCGGATGGCCTACATCAAGGGCGA
>JACCSC010000290.1 GCA_013813215.1 Geodermatophilaceae bacterium
CGCGTTGGCCTCCGTGCAGGCCGTCGTGATGGTGGTCAAGGACGGCGAGGGCGTGGGCGCGGCCGTCGAGCAGATCGTGGCCGAGCTGCGGGCCTCCGGCGTACGGGTGGAGGTCGACGAACGGACCGACACTCCGTTCGGGCGGCGCGCGGTCGACCGGGAGCTGAAGGGGATCCCCGTCCGTGTCGAGGTCGGCCCGCGAGACCTGGCCGACGGGACGGTCACCCTGGTCCGGAGGATTCCCGGCACCAAGACGTCGGTGACGGTGGCCGAGGTGGCCCGCGACGTCGCTGCGGCGTTGGTCGAGGATCAGCGGGCCTTGTACGACGAGGCGCTGGCCCGCCGCGAGGCGGCGACCGTCGAGGTGTCCACCGTCGAGGAGGCCGCGAGCGCGGCGGCGAACGGCTGGGCCCGCATCCCGTGGGCGGTCCTCGGCGTGGAGGGGGAGACCATGCTCGCCACCCAGGCGATCAGCGTGCGTTGCCTCGTGCGAGCCGACGGCGGCGTACCGGAGTCCGCCGACGAACCGGACCTGATCGCGGTGGTCGGCCGTTCCTACTGAGCGGTGGGCGACGGGCCAGCAGGTCCTGTACCGCTACTGGCGCGGCCCGGCGATCCGCGAGGTACGGCCGATGACGGTGGTCGAGGACGGCCCCGACTGGCTCGTGCTGTGGCTGGCGCCGGGCACACCGGTGATCTGGTCCCCGCTGGCCGACGGCCGGGACATGCGTTCGGCCCCCCTGCTCGAGCGGTTCACGCTGCCGCGGCTGCCGGTGGCGAGGACCTGGCGGGGGACCGGCATCCTCAAGCTCGTGCCGCGCGCCGCGGCGTACTCCTGCTGGCTGTTCTGGAACGCCGACGGCAGCTTCCGCGGGTGGTACGGGAACCTCGAGGCCATCCAGAGCCGGTGGTCCGACGGCGACCAGCGGATCATCGACACTACCGACCACGTCCTCGACGTCTGGCGCCCGCCCGGTGGGCCGCCGGTCTGGAAGGACGAGGACGAGTTCGCCGTCACCACCGGGCTTCCGGGCTTCTGGAACGCCGACGAAGCGGACGTCATCCGGGCCGAGGGGGAGCGGCTGATGGCCCTGGCCGCCGCCGGTGACCCTCCGTTCGACCACACCTGGACGGCGTTCCACCCCGACCCGGCGTGGGCACTTCCGCGGCTCCCCGAGGACTGGGACCGACCTCCGGTTCGGGCTCGGTAGGTGGCCCAACCGGTGCGGCGATCACGCGGCCGAGGGGAGGTCAGGACCGGGTGAGCGGAATGTTCCAGCGCCGCCACAGGGCCAGGATGCGGACGACCGCGACACTGAGCGCCGCCAGTACCAACACCGGGGTCGTGGGCAGGCCGAGCGAGTCGCCCGCGACGACGATGACCGCCCCGAGCGAGGCGGCCACGGCGTAGACCTCCCGGCGCAGGACGAGCGGCACCTCGCGGAGCAGAACGTCACGCAGTACGCCGCCACCGACGCCGGTGGTCACCCCGACCAGGACGGCGGTCACCGCCGGCGCACCGGCGGCCAGCGCCACGGCCGTCCCTGTCGTCGCGAACAGTGCCAGGCCGAGGGCGTCGGCGATCAACATCGCCCGTCGCAACCGGGCCACGGCCGGGTGGAACCGCCACACCACGAGCCCGACCACGGCCGGAACGATGAGGTACGGCCACTGGCGCAGCGTCGTCGGAGGGGTGATGCCCAGCAGCACGTCACGGACCACCCCGCCGCCGATTGCCGTCACCCCGGCCAGCACGGTGACTCCGAAGACGTCGAGTTGGCTGCGGACCGCGACCAGGGCTCCGGACACCGCGAAGACCGCCACCCCGAGCAGGTCCAGCACCGAGGGGACGCTGACCACGGCGCCGACCCTAGCCGCCGTGCCCGGCCGGACCACCGACGACGCAGGACGGCCACGGTCTGGCAGAATGACCGGCGAACCGGGTTCGCGTGGCCTCTCACCGCGTGACTGCCGGTCCTCCGAGGGCACGAGTCCGTTCCCCACGCGGCAGCGCGGTCCTCATCATGTCGAGCAACTGGGAGTACCCACACACGTGGCAACCAAGATCAAGCTCATGCGCATGGGCAAGATGCGCGCGCCGTACTACCGCATCGTCGTGGCCGACGCCCGTACCAAGCGCGACGGCCGGTCGATCGAGCAGATCGGCAAGTACCACCCCAAGGAGGACCCCTCGTTCATCGAGGTCGACTCGGAGCGGGCGCAGTACTGGCTCGGCGTCGGGGCGCAGCCGACCGAGGCGGTCGCGGCGATCTTCCGGGTCACCGGCGACTGGCAGAAGTTCAAGGGCGAGCCGGCTCCGCCGCCGATGAAGGTCAAGGAGCCCAAGCCCGACCGCAAGGCAGTGTTCCAGGCCGTGGCGCTGGAGACAGCGGGTGAGCCCGCCGACGGCGCCACCACGCCGAGGAAGAAGGCGGCGCCCAAGCCCGTCAAGGCCGCGGTCGAGACCCCGACGGACAGCCCTGCCCCGACCGCCAGCGCCGCCCCCACGGACAGCGCTGCCCCGACGGACAGCGCTGCCCCGACGGACAGCGCTGGCGCACCCGACAGCGCGGCGCCGGCCGACAGCGCGGCGCCGGCCGACAGCGCGGCGCCGACCCGGGACGCCTGAGTTGCTCGAGGCAGCGCTCGAGCACCTGGTCCGCGGCATCGTCGACAACCCGGACGACGTGCAGGTCGATCTGGTCACCGGTCGTCGCGGCCGCACCTTGGAGGTGCGCGTCCATCCCGACGACCTCGGCAAGGTCATCGGCCGCGGTGGCCGCACGGCCCGGGCCCTGCGCCAGATCATGTCCGGGGTCGGCGGGCGCGGCCTGCGGGTCGACGTCGTCGACACCGACGCGTAGTCGGCGAGCGCCGGGCGGCATGCCCGAGGACCCCGGGTACCTCGTCGTCGCGCGGATCGGGCGCCCGCACGGACTGCGCGGCGAGCTCACCGTCGAGGTCCGGACCGACGACCCGGACGAGCGGTTCGCTCCGGGCCGCCGACTCCTCACCGACCCCGAGGCGCGCGGACCGCTGACCGTGCGTACGTCGGCGTACCACTCCGGGCGGTGGGTGCTCGGCTTCGAGGGCGTCGACGACCGGCGCGATGCCGAAGCGCTCCGCAACACGGTGCTGCTGGTGCCCGCGGCCGAGCTGCCCGCACTGGTCGACCCCGAGGAGTTCTACGACCACCAGCTCGTCGGCCTGCCCGCGCGTACGACGGGCGGTGCGGAGATGGGGGTGGTCAGGGACGTCGTGCACGGTCCGGCCGGTGACCTGCTGGTCCTGCAGCGCGAGGGCCGGGAGACCCTGATCCCCTTCATCCGGCAGATGGTCCCGACCGTCGACGTGTCCGGCGGGTTCATCATCGTCGACCCGCCCGAGGGGTTGTTCGAGTTGTGAAGATCGACGTCATCACGATCTTTCCGGACTACCTGGCGCCGCTGCACCAGTCGTTGCTCGGCAAGGCGGCCGAAGGCGGCTTGGTGCGCCTCGGCGTACACGATCTGCGGACCTGGACCGGCGACGTCCACCGCAGCGTCGATGGCACGCCGTACGGCGGCGGTCCGGGCATGGTGATGCGCCCCGAACCTTGGTACGCCGCCCTGTCCGACCTCGCACCCGACGGCACGACGCTGGTCGTGCCCACGCCCTCGGGCGAGCTGTTCAGCCAGGCGCTGGCGGCCGACCTCGCCCTGCGGGACCACCTCGTCTTCGCCTGCGGCCGCTACGAGGGCATCGACCAGCGGGTGATCGACGAGGCCGGAACCCGGCTCGCGGTGCGCGAGGTGTCCCTCGGGGACTACGTCCTGGCCGGCGGCGAGGCGGCCGTCCTGGTGATGGTCGAGGCGATCACCAGACTGCTGCCCGGTGTGGTCGGCAACCCGGCCTCAGTCGCCGACGACTCCTTCACCGCGGGCCTGCTGGAGGGGCCGGTCTACACCCGGCCCGAGCTGTGGCGCGGGCATGCGGTCCCGACGGTGCTCCGATCGGGCCACCACGCGGCCATCATGCGCTGGCGGCGGGACCAATCCCTGCTGCGTACGGCGGCGCGCCGGCCGGACCTGCTGGCGACCCAGCCGCTCGACGCAGCCGATCGAGCGGTACTCGCCGAGGCCGGGTGCCCCGTTCCGGAGGCGTCGCGTACGGGCCGCCGCACGGCGGACGGGCAAGATATGGCACAGTAGGCAGGTTGTCAGCGGTCGCCAGTGACCCGAGGACAGCACACCCTGACCGCCGTGCCGGAGCGCCGCGCGCCCGGAATCGCCAGCACCTGAGGCAAGGAAGCGACGCCACCATGAACACCCTGGACGCGCTGGACAACGAATCGCTGCGCAGCGACATACCGAGCTTTCGCCCCGGCGACACGCTCAAGGTGCATGTGCGCGTCGTGGAGGGGACCCGCTCGCGGATCCAGATCTTCCAGGGCGTCGTGATCCGACGCCAGGGGGCCGGGGTACGGGAGACGTTCACCGTCCGGAAGGTGAGCTTCGGTGTCGGCGTCGAGCGGACGTTCCCCGTGCACACGCCGGTCGTAGACCGGATCGAGATCGTGACCCGCGGCGACGTCCGGCGGGCGAAGCTCTACTACCTGCGCGACTTGCGCGGCAAGGCCGCCAAGATCAAGGAGAAGCGGGAACCCGCTCATCGCTGAGCGTCACCTCTCGCCGACGCAGCCGGTTTAGGCTGGCGGCGATGAGCACGGATCAGCCCTCCGGGGCCTCGGCGGGCACCGGGCCCGACCCCTCGGAGCCCGCCGGAGTCCCCCCTCGAAGCGCTGCGCCGTCCTCGCGACGCTGGCGGCGCAAGCCCCAGGAGAAGAAAAAGGGCTCACTGCTCAAAGAGCTGCCGGTCCTGCTCGTCGTGGCGTTCGTGCTCGCGCTGGTGATCAAGACCTTCCTCGTCCAGGCCTTCTTCATCCCTTCCGGGTCGATGGAACCCACGCTGCACGGTTGCCCTGGCTGTCCGGGTGATCGGGTCCTGGTCAACAAGGTCCCTTACTACTTCCACACTCCCGAGCCCGGCGACATCGTCGTCTTTCGCGGCCCGGAGTCCTGGGCGCCGGAGTTCCAGGCGGCCGAGCCGGGCAATGCGGTGGAAGCCGCGCTGCTCTGGCTGGGCCGGGCGATCGGTACCGCGCCGCCGGACGAGAAGGACTTCGTCAAGCGGGTGGTCGCCACCGGCGGGCAGACCGTCGAGTGCTGCGACGACCAGGGCCGGGTCATGGTCGACGGCGAGGCCCTGGACGAGCCCTACATCGAGTACGACAACCCGGTGGAAGGCCGCACCTTCGGCCCCATCACCGTGCCCGAGGGACGGCTGTGGGTGATGGGGGACAACCGCGCGGGCTCGGCGGACTCCCGATCCCACCTGGACGACGGCAACTTCGGCACCATCCCGGTGGACAACGTCATCGGTCGGGCGACCGTGATCGTCTGGCCGGTCAGCCGGCTGGACTGGCTGGGTTCCCCTGACATCCAGGCGATGGCTGCGCCGAACGCCGTGCCCACGGGAATGCCGGCCCTGGTGCCATCCGGCAGCGTGGGGTTGGCCCTCGCCGTACCGCTGCTGATCTGGCGCCGCCGCCCAGGGTGAGCGAGCCGCCGCCCGCGCCGTCGCGACCATGGCGGTTGTCGGCCCGACTGCTGCTGGTCGATTCCGAGGATCGGGTCCTGCTGGTCCCGGTGCGTGACGGTGACGCCGCCTGGTGGGACCTACCCGGCGGGGGCGTCGAGGCGGGCGAGACTCCCGCGCAGGCCGCCGTGCGCGAGACGTTGGAGGAGACCGGGTACGCCGTACCGCCGGCCGCAGTCGGCCCGGTGTGCTGGTCCGGCGAGGTCGTGTTCCGCTGGCTGGGCCGGTGGCACTGGAGCCGGCAGGTGGTGTATCTGGCCCGCCCCGATCGCCTCGACGATCCCGGGGTGCTGGCCCTGACCGAGGAAGAGTCGGGTACGCACGGACCGGCACGATGGGTGCCCGTCGACGACATCCGCGCCGGATTCGTGGTCGTGGCCCCTCACGACGACCCGGCGATGGTCGGCCGGCTCGTGGCGGGCGAGGTGATCGACGGCAGCCTGGTGCGCTGGGTACCTCCCGTCGTGTCCCATGCCCACCCACCGGTCGTGCGCCCGTCCGGCCGGGTGCTGCTGCTCGACGCCGAGGACCGGGTGCTGCTGATGCAGATCCGCCACGACGATCCGGACGCCGGCGGGGTCTGGTTCACCCCCGGCGGCGGCGTCGAATCGGGCGAGGACGTTCGGCAGGCGGCGGCGCGTGAGCTGGCCGAGGAGACCGGGTACGCCGTCGCGGCGGACGATCTCACCGGTCCGGTCTGGACCCGACGGCACGTCTTCGCCGGGCTCGACCTGCGGGAGACGTTCTTCGCCCTCCGGGTGGCGACTCGCGTGCCCGCCGCGACGAACTGGACGCAACTCGAGCACGGCCAGCTGGCCGGGCACCGCTGGTGGTCGGTCGAGGAACTCGCCGCCGCCATCGATCAGCGGTTGGCCCCTCGGCGGATAGCAGAGCTGCTGCCCGCCGTCCTCGGTGCAGTCCCCGTGGGCGCGCCGGGGCGGTGGGACGGTCCGCCCCTCGACGTCGGCGTCTGAGCCGATCTGTCCCGGCGGCTCGTCGTAGGCTCATCGAGCCATGTCAGCCCTACCGCCGCTCCCTGCCTGAGGTGGGGATGTGACGGCTCTGGCCCGCCGGGTCCTGGTCCGCCGGGACGCCGGGCTGTGGGCGCTGGAGGGGGCGTTGCGGCGGCAGGGCTTCTCGGTGGTAGCCGGGGCCGACGAGGCCGGCCGCGGGGCGTGCGCCGGGCCGCTGGTGACGGCCGCCTGCGTGCTGCCCGATGGGCCTCGCGGTCAGGTGCCCGAACTGGCCGACTCCAAGCTCCTGACCGCGCCGGCCCGGGACCGGGTGTACGCCGAAGTGGTCCGTCGGGCGCTGGCCTGGTCGGTCGTGGTCATCCCGCCGCAGGACATCGACCGCCGGGGCCTGCACGTGTGCAACATCCAGGGCCTGCGCCGCGCCTTCGCCGCCCTGCAGCCCGCCCCGGCGTACGCCCTGACCGACGGCTTCCCGGTCGTCGGCCTCGGCGTACCGGGACTGGCGGTGTGGAAAGGCGATCGGGTGGTGGCCTGCATCGCCGCGGCGTCGGTGCTGGCCAAGGTGACTCGCGACCGGATCATGACCCGTTTGCACGCGACGTACCCGCTCTACGACTTCGCCACCCACAAGGGCTACGTGACCGACGGGCACTCCGCGGCCCTGGACGCCCACGGGCCCTGCGTCGAGCATCGGTTCAGCTACGTCAACGTCGCCCGCCGTACGCCCGGCGGCGGCTGGCTCGTCGACATGGGGGATGATGCGGAGGTGCGTGAGGCCGGATGAGCGCCGACACAATCTTCGCCGTGGAGGCGCAACCATGAGCGCCGAGGATCTAGAGAAGTACGAGACCGAGATGGAGCTACAGCTCTATCGCGAGTACAAGGACATCGTCCGGCAGTTCTCCTTCGTCGTGGAGACCGAGCGCCGCTTCTACCTGACCAACTCCGTAGACCTGCAGGTCCGCAACCCCGACGGCGAGGTCTACTTCGAGCTGCGGATGAGCGACGCCTGGGTGTGGGACATGTACCGCCCGGCCCGCTTCGTCAAGAACGTCCGGGTCGTGACGTTCAAGGACGTCAACGTCGAGGAGCTGGACAAGCCGGACCTGGAGCTGCCCGGCAGCTGAGCGGCCCGATCCACAGGCCGAGGTCGTTGTCCACAGCCGTCCCCGGCTAGTCCCACCGGCGTCACGATCGAGGCAGGCTCGGCCTCCGACCGGGAGGTGGGGCCATGCGGGCCAAGGACATGTTGGGACGGTACGGCGAGCAGATCGCGGCCCGGCATCTGCAGGAGTCCGGCCTGACCATCCTCGATCGCAACTGGCGTTGCTCCGAGGGCGAGCTGGACATCGTGGCCACCGACGGCGCGGTGCTCGTCGTGTGCGAGGTCAAGACCCGGTCGACGGTCGCCTTCGGCGACCCCTGCGAGGCGGTCAACTGGCGCAAGGCCCGGCGGATCCGGC
>JACCSC010000165.1 GCA_013813215.1 Geodermatophilaceae bacterium
GGCCTCGCTGCTCACCGGCGTTCCCTACTCGTTCACTGCGCACGCCAAGGACATCTTCCACGACGAGGTGGACGAGGAGGACCTCCGGCGCAAGCTGGCCGACGCCCATCACGTGGTCACCGTCAGCGCGTTCAACGTCGAGCACCTGCGGGCCGAGTTCGGTGCCGCGGCGGACGCCGTACGCCTGGTCTACAACGGTCTGGATCTGAACTGCTTCGGCTACGACCGCACCGAGGCGCGCTCGGGAACCATCAGCGCGGTCGGCCGGCTGGTGGAGAAGAAGGGCTTCGACGTCCTCATCGACGCCTGCGCGCGGTTGGCGGGGGCCGGCCGGACGGTGGACTGCGAGATCGCCGGGACCGGTCCGCAGATGGCGGCCCTCCAGGCCAGGATCGACGGCCACGGACTGACCGGTGCGGTCCGCCTCGTGGGCGCACTGTCGCAGGACGCCGTTCGCGACCTGCTGCGCGGCAGCAGCGTCTTCGCCGCGCCGTGCGTCGTCGGCTCCGACGGCAACCGCGACGGCTTGCCGACCGTGCTGCTGGAGGCCATGGCGTTGGGCACCCCCTGCGTCGGCACCGACGTGACCGGCATCCCGGAGGTGATCCGGGATGGCGAGACCGGATTCCTGGTGCCCCAGCGCGATCCCGCCGCGCTGGCCACCGCGCTGGCCCGCCTGCTGGACGAGAGCCGCACCCGCACTCGATTGGCCCGCAACGCCCGGGCTCTCGTCGAGCAGAACTTCGACAGCCGCCGCCAGGCCGAACAGCTCGATGCCCTCCTGGTTGCCGAGCCGACGCCTGTCCAGTCCCTGGAGGGCACCGCGGTCCAACTGGTCACCGCCGGCGCCGCGTGATGCGGGTCGCCTACGTGTGCGCCGATCCCGGCGTCCCCGTCTTCGGCCGCAAGGGTTCCTCGGTCCACGTCCAGGAGGTGCTGCGCGGCCTGCGCCGCCGGGGCGCCGACGTACGCCTGCTCTGTGCGCGCACCGGCGGCGAGCCGCCGGCCGACCTCGCGGATCTGACCGTCCATCCGCTGCCGCACGTCACCGGCTCCGATCCCGCCGCGCGCGAACTCGGTCTGATCGCCGCCAACGCCGACCTGTCCGCGGCCTTGACCTCGCTCGGCCCGATCGACCTGGTCTACGAGCGCTACTCACTGTGGGGCACGGCCGGTATGGCGTACGCCGCCGAGCACGACATCCCGGGGGTGTTGGAGGTCAACGCGCCCCTCGTCGACGAGCAGGCGCGCCACCGCGGTCTGGTGCACCGGTCCGCCGCCGAGCAGGCCGCCCTATCGGCGCTCGGCACGGCCACGGCTGTCGTGGCCGTGTCCGAACCAGTCGCCGCATGGGCTCGCGCGGTCGTGGGCGGCGCGACGCCGGTACACCTCGTGCCGAACGGCGTCGACCCCGCGCGCATCCGGCCCGCCGCGCCGGCGCCGGCGCCGTCGGGGTGCACGATCGGCTTCGTCGGGACGCTCAAGCCCTGGCACGGCGTCGACGTGCTGATCCACGCGCTGGGTCGCCTCGCCGGCCGGCAGAACGGCTGGCGGCTGCTGCTCGTCGGCGCCGGGCCGGAGGCCGACCGCCTGGCCGCCCTCGCCGTCCAGCTGGGGGTCGCCCACCTGGTGGAGACCGCCGGAGCCGTGGACCCGGCTGACATCCCGGCGTACCTGCACCGGATGGACATCGCCGTCGCCCCCTACCCGGACACGCCGGGCATGTACTTCTCACCCCTCAAGCTGTACGAGTACCTCGCGGCCGGACTGCCGGTCGTGGCCAGCGCCGTCGGCCAGGTGCGCGCGGTCATCGCGGACGAGCACAACGGCGTGCTGGTACCGCCCGGAGACGTCGCGGCGCTGACCGCCGCACTGCACGAGCTGCGGGCCGACCCGGTACGCCGGAGCAGGCTCGCCGCCGCCGCTCGACGCAGCGCGGAGGACGGTCACACCTGGGACCGCGTGGTCGAGCGCATCCTGTCCGCGGCCGGGTACGCCGACGTGCCGGCGGGAGCAGCCCGATGACCACCCCGCGACGCAAGTCGGCCCCGAAGACCCTGCGCGCCGCCCTGCCGGGGCTGCGGCGCACGACCCGGCTGATGGCGCCACAGCTGCGCTCGGAGAAGCCACTGATCGTCGGTGGGTTCCTCGCGCTGTTCGCCGAGGTCGCGTTCCGGGTGCTCGAGCCGTGGCCGCTGGCCCTGGTCATCGACCACGTGCTGGTACCGGCAGCAGCCGGCGCCGTCGTGGACGCGGCCGGCTCGCTGCTGCTGCTCGCCGCGGTGGCCCTGTTCGCCGCGGTCGGGCTGCGGGCGGCGGCGGCGTACCTGTCCACCATCGCCTTCGCGCTGGCCGGCAACCGGGTACTGACCGCGGTGCGGGCGCGGGTGTTCGCCCACGTCCAGCGGCTGTCGCTCGCCTTTCACGACCGGGCGCGCACCGGTGACCTGGTGACCCGGATGACCGGGGACATCGGCCGGCTGCAGGAGGTCGCGGTCACGGCGTTCCTACCGTTGGTGGGCAACCTCGTCACGCTCGTCGTCCTGTCCGTGGTCATGCTCGTACTGGACTGGCGGCTCGCCCTGGTCGCGATCGCGGTCTACCCCGTCTTCGCGCTGTCCAGCCGACGCCAGTCGGGCAAGATCACCACCGTCGCCCGCGGGCAGCGCGAGCAGGACGGCCGGCTGGCGGCGACGGCCGTGGAAACGCTCGGCGCCATGCGGGTGGTCCAGGCCTACTCCCTCGAGCCGGTGCTCGAAAAGCGCTTCGGGCAGAGCAATCGCAAGAGCCTCAAGGACGGCGTCCGCGCCCGCCGGCTGGCCGCCGGGCTGGAGCGCTCGACCGACGTGATGGTCGGCCTCGCCTCGGCCATCGTCCTGTACATCGGTGCCCGTCGCGTGCTGTCCGGGGCGATGAGCGCCGGCGAGCTCGTGCTGTTCCTGACCTACCTGAAGACCGCCTTCCGGCCGATGCGCGACCTGGCGAAGTACACCGGGCGGATCGCCCGCGCCGCGGCCTGCGGCGAGCGCGTCGTCGACGTCCTGGAGACGGCCCCCGACATCCGGGACGCCGCCTGGGCCCGCCCGGCTCCGTCGTTCCTCGGCGACGTGCGCTTCGAGGGTGTCTCGGCGTCCTACGGCGGCGGTGGGCTGGTCCTGCGCGACGTCTCGTTGCACATCCGCCACGGCAGCCGGGTCGGTGTCGTGGGGCCGTCGGGCAGCGGCAAGTCGACCCTGATGTCCCTGCTCATGCGGCTGCAGGATCCGGTCGACGGTCGGGTCCTCGTCGACGGGCATGACCTGCGCGACCTGACCATCGACTCGGTGCGGTCGCAGGTCGCCGTCGTACTCCAGGAGTCCGTGCTCTTCGCGACGACCGTTCGGGAGAACATCGGCTACGGCCGCCCGGGTGCGACGAGCGAGCAGGTGGAGGCAGCCGCGCGCCTGGCGAACGCCCACGATTTCATCACCGACCTTCCCCAGGGGTACGACACCGAGCTCGGCGAGCGGGGCGCGACGCTGTCCGGAGGTCAGCGACAGCGGATCGCCGTGGCCCGGGCCGCGCTGCGCGACGCGCCCATCCTCGTGCTCGACGAGGCCACCACCGGACTGGACTCGGACAACGTCACCGAAGTCCGGCAGGCCCTGGCCGAGCTGTCCCGGGGCCGGACGACGTTCGTCGTCACCCATGACCTGGCGGCGGTGACCGACTGCGACCTCGTCGTACGGATCGAGGAAGGGCGGCTGGCCTCGGTCGAGCAACGAGCCGGTGGCCGGGCGGCGCGGCCCCGGACCGCGCGGCCGCTGGCGGTCGTCAGCCGGTCCGAGGAGGAGCCGCGTGCTCACGCCGGATGACCTCGAGCTGACCCGCCGCGACATCGCCCTGCCGGGGTTGCCCCTGCTGCTGGACCCGTGCGGTCTGCGCGAGGTGCTCGCCGGCCTCGGCCTGGACCGGGGCCCGGTGGAGGTGATCTACCTCCGCTACAAGCCGGGCACGAGCGTGGTCGCCGGCCTGTGGTTCTCCGCGGAGCGCGAGCTCGCGTTCGCCACGGCGTACGCAGGAACCGCACGACCGAAACTGGCCAAGAACCGCCGGTACGCCGGCCGGGCGCGACCGGCGATGTTCGCCGTCGACGAGGTGGCCGGGCTCGTCGTCGGCTCCGCTTCGGCCGACCGGTGGCTGCCGGGTGTGCGGCGGATCGGCCGGCGAGCCGGCGCCCTGCCGGGACTGCCCCGGCCGATGGCGCTGACCCCGCTGCGGTACAAGCCGGCCCGGCGCTGGGT
>JACCSC010000176.1 GCA_013813215.1 Geodermatophilaceae bacterium
GAGCCCACGACGGGACCGGACTTGTGCCAACGGAAGCCGGCCACCACACAGTCGGCGGTCCGCTCGTGCTTCACCTTGGTCATCAGCCGGGCGTCGGGGCGGTAGGGCAGGTCAGCGGCCTTGACCACCACGCCGTCGAGACCGGCTCCCTCGAAGAGTTGGAACCAGTGCTCGGCCTCGTCGGGATCGGAGGTGATCGGCGTCAGGTGCACCGGTGGTGCACTGTCGGCCAGGATCCCCGCGAGCCGCTCCCGGCGCTGCGCGAAGGGCGTGTCCAGCAACGACTCGTCCCCGTCGGCGAGCAGATCGAAGGCGACGAACGAGGCGGGGGTCTGCTCGGCGAGCAGGTCGACCCGCGACTTGGCCGGGTGGATGCGCTGCAGCAGGGCTTCGAAGTCCAGCCGGTCGCCGGAGCGGATGACGATCTCACCGTCGACCACGCAGCGGTCGGGCAGGCTGGCCGCGAGCGGGCCGAGCAACTCGGGGAAGTAGCGGGTGAGCGGCCGTTCGTTGCGGCTCCCGAGCTCGATCTCGGCCCCATCCCGGAACACGATGCAGCGAAAGCCGTCCCACTTCGGCTCGTAGAACAGCCCGTCGCCGCGGGGTACCGCTTTGGTGGCCTTGGCCAGCATCGGCGGCAGCGGAGGCATCACGGGCAGCTGCACGTGCTCAGTGAAACAGAACCGTCCGACTACGGGCAGCGACCGGGGCCGGCCCGTTACCGAGGCGGCGTGGTCAGCCGAGACCTGAGCCGCGCGGCGGGCGACGGGGCGGCGTACGTCTCGGCGCAGCCGAGGGCTGGTACCAGTGCACGTCAGCGTCGGCTGGTCTCACATCAGAGCGGCCCTCTTGAGGTCGTAACGCAGGAAGAGGTAGTTCTCGTCCTCGAGGACGTGCCGCAAGACGCCGTACGCCGGGGCCGGCCAGGGAGCACCGGTGACGATCCGTTCGGCGCCAGGACCGGTGAGCAGCGGCGCCAGGGTCAGGCACAGCTCGTCGACCAGGCCGGCGGCGACCAGACCGGCGAACAGTCGAGGCCCACCTTCACAGTGCACGCGCCGCAGTCCGCGTCGGCGCAGGGCGGCCACGGCGGCGGTGAGGTCGACCGTGTCGTCCCCGTGCACCAGGACCTCGGCGTGCTCGGCCACCGCCGCCCGGATGTCGGGCGGTGACGCACCCGAGGTGATGACGACCGTCCGCGGCTCGTCGGTCGGGAACAGGTCGCTGTCGAGGTCCAACTGCAGCCGCTCGCTGACCACGGCCATGAGCGGTGCGTCGGGCAGGCCGTGTCGGCGGCGACGCTCCAGGCGGGCACCGGTCGGTCGCGATGCCCGGTACGCCTCGGCGCGCGCCGTACCGGCCCCGACCAGGATCACGTCGGCGAGGTCGCGGGCCAGACCGAACACCCGTTTGTCGGCGGCGTTGCCGAGCCCGCCGGAGCGGCCGTCCAGCGTGACGGCGCCGTCGGCCGAGCTGATGAAGCTGGCCCTGACGTGCCACGCCGAATCCGGATCGACAATGTACTCAGACTCGAGGTCGACCTCGCCGGCCGGGTCCGGCAGCAGCCTGCGCATCCGCCGCATCCTGCGGCAGCGCCGGTCGGGGCGCAAGCGCCGCCATCGTCCCCAACGCCGCCGTCGTGACGGCGACGGCGGTGATTCGCAGACCGAAGTCGGTGAGCCCACTCGCCAACAGGCTCAGGGCGGCGGCGAGTATCCACTTGTCGCACGTCACCCGACGCGGCGCGGACCGGTAGGCAAGCACTAGGAGGACACCGGCCAGGGCGAGACCGATCAGCCCGTACTCGACGGCCAACTGCAGGACCTCGTTGTGCGCGTGGGTTGTCGCCAGCGCCTGGGACGGCCCGATGTCGAACTCTGTGGGGGTGGTCCCACGGCCGATCCAAGGCCGCTGGGCGATCTCCTTCAACGCCGACAGCCAGAGCTGCAATCGCTCAGGAGGCGTGCCCACTGACCTGGACAGCCCGATGACGCCGGCGGCGAGGAGCCACAGTGCACCCGCGGCCGTGGTTCGCCACGTGCGGCGCCGTGAAAGAGCCCAGATCAGCAGTAGGCCGGTCCCGAGCACCAGCGCCAGCCGGCTGCCGGTGGCCAGCACCGCCACCCCCTGCAGGACGATCGCGACGAGGAACAGGCGATGGCGGCGCACTTCGATCTCGCGTGCGGTGAGAGCGGCTGACGCGATCAGCAGGACACCGAGGGCATTGGCATTGCCCAAGAACGAATCTGCTCTCGGTGGTGAAGGCCATCCAGTGGTGGCTAGCTGAGCGAGGGCCTGGCCAAGGGCGATCGTGGCGTGCAATGAACCGACGGCGACGATGCCGTGCAGCGTCCACTCTCGCTGATGATGGTCGAACAGCCGCACCGTCGTGACCGTCAGGACGACGATCAGCACCAGGGCCGGAACCCGCACGCTGGTCAGACTCATGCCGGAACGCAGTGGCCCGGCAGCGACCAGCCACCCGAGCAGAGCGAGGAGCGACACCAGCAACCCGGCCGGCATGGCGAAGGGCCGCGCGCGGTTGCCCGCCGCCGTCGAGGCCACCAGCAGAGTGCCCAGTACGACGGTCAGATCACGCGCGCTCGTGCCGCCACCGGATGCAGTGGCCCAGACGATGGCGGCTACCAGCAGGCCGGGCGGTCCGTAGCGCTGAATCACGGTTCCGCCGGCGCCGGCGGAGGACTACCTCCGCGCCGCCGCGTCCACCAGGTCCGCACTTTGCCCCGGAGGCCGAAAAACCTGTCGGCGATCGCTGCTGCGGCACCGATCACGCCGAGGATCGTCCCGAGGACGATGAAGAAGTCGAGGGATCTCTCGCCGAGGGACTTCGTCACGGCGATCGACCGGGTAGCGAGGACACTGTCCTCCAATGTCTGGTCGCCGGTCGGCGCCGTCACGGACACGGTGAAAACCAGGCTGAGCAGGCCGTCCGCAACTGCCGTGATCACCCAGGAGTGAATTAGCCGGCCATTGGTGACGACTGGTTGGACCTGGCCGCGATCCTCGATCCGCGCCGGCGCGGATCCGGTTCCAGTCTGCACGCTGATACTGATGTCGAGCGCGTCAGCAGGGTTCGGGAGGGGCAGCGTGGCCACCACGTCGACCCGCTCCCCTTTGGTGACCTCGCGCGGAACGTCGACGTCGAGATCGGACATTGCCGCCGCCAGGACCTCGTCGAAGGCGAGCCGATTGGGGTGCACGTTGACGCCCACCGGGACCGGCGTGTTCACCTTCTCCAGGAAACCCCCGAGGACGTCCCCGTCCACCAGGACCACCGGTTGAATCTCTAACAGAAGGCGGAGGTCACCGCTGGCGCGCGGGACCACGTCCCAGATCCAGCTGAGTTCGAAGCCACCGCCCGGCCGCGCGTTCCCTTGGTCCAGGCGCTGCCGAGGGGCCGTCACCCAAGAGATCTGAAATTGTCCCGGGGTGGCTGGCGTCAGGCTGGCGTCGTTCGCGAAGGCGACTTTGACCTCGACGCCACCGCCGGTGGGCTCGGTGTCATAGACGATCGTCGCGGTGAGCTGCGACCGCTCGTTCTCCGTCAGATGCTCTGAGTCGAACTCCCAGGTCAGCTCGGCGTCGGCCAGCGCTGCTTCGAGTTCCTCGGCACCATCGACCACGCTGTCGGTCGGATACGTCTGCGCGTATAGCTCGGCCAGCGGCGAGGTCGCCGCGGCAAGGGCCGTCAAGGCGATCACCGCGACATGGATGAGAACTACGTGCGCGCGTCGTTTGCTCATCGGCCCATGTCCTACCCGAGCGATCCTCCGAGCGCTCAGTGTGGCGACAAATCACCCAAATGTCATCACGGACTCGACTCGATCTGAACCCGGATTACGGCGGCAGACTCGGCCGGAAGACGGGCGCGGCGGCCCTCGGTCCGGGGCTCGTCGGTGGCGAAGAGCACGTCCTGGACCGAAGCGTCGAGTTCCAGCTCGCGCTCCTCCGCGGCCAGGTTGCAGGCGATCCGCAGGGTGCCGCGGTGGACCACCAGCCACCGGGCGTCGGCGTCGTACCGAACCGCGACCTGCCCGAAAGCGGGGTCCGTTAGCTGGGACTCGTTACGCCGCAACGCAATCAGCTCACGGTGTATCCGCAGCAGGTGCTCGTGCTGGGGGCGCTCCCGCTCCGACCAGTCCAGCTTCGAGCGGGCGAACGTCACCGGATCCTGGGGGTCGGGGACGTCCGCGCTGTCCCAGCCGTGCGAGGCGAACTCCCGCTTGCGGCCCTCCGCGGTGGCCTGGGCCAGCTCCGGTTCGGGGTGGCTGGTGAAGAACTGCCACGGCGTGGACGCGCCCCACTCCTCGCCCATGAACAGCATCGGCGTGAACGGGCTGGTCAGCACAAGGGTCGCCCCGACGGCCAACAGGCCGGCGGACAGCAGCGCCGACGTCCGGTCGCCGACGGCCCGGTTGCCGATCTGGTCGTGGTCCTGCAGGTAGCCGAGCAGCCGCCAGGCCGGCATCCGCTCGGTGTCGACCGACCGGCCGTGCGCGCGCTTGCGGAAGCTGGACCAGGTGCCGTCGTGGAAGAAGCCACGGGTCAGAACCTTGGCCAGTACGGGGAATCCGCCGTCCTCGCCGAAGTCGTGGTAGTAGCCCGAGCGTTCGCCGGTGAGCAAGCTGTGCAGCGCGTGGTGGAAATCGTCACTCCACTGCGCGGTCAGCCCGTGACCACCGGCCTCGCGCGGCGTGACCAGCCGCGGGTCGTTGAGATCGGACTCGGCGATCAGAGTGAGCGGGCGGCCGACGTGGGCCTCCAGCGCCGACACCTCGACCGCGAGTTGTTCCAGCACGTGCTGAGCGCGTTCGTCGACCAGCGCGTGTACGGCGTCCAGCCGCAGTCCGTCGACGTGGTAGTCGCGCAGCCACATCAGCGCGTTGTCCACGATGTAGCGGCGTACCTCGTCGGAGTCCGGCCCGGACAGGTTGACCGACGCGCCCCAGGTGTTTCCCCCGGCCTCGGCCAGGTACGGCGCGAAGCGCGGCAGGTAGTTGCCCGACGGTCCGAGGTGGTTGTAGACGACGTCCTGGAAGACGGCCAGCCCGCGGCGGTGGCAGGCGTCGACGAAGCCCTGGTACGCCTCCGGTCCGCCGTACGCCTCGTGGACGGCGAACCACAGAACCCCGTCGTAACCCCAGTTGTGCACGCCGTTGAAGCCGTTGACCGGCAGCAGTTCCACGACGTCGACCCCGAGTCGGACCAGGTAGTCCAGCCGGTCGATGGCGGCGGCGAACGTGCCCTCGGGAGTGAACGTGCCCACGTGCAGCTCGTAGACGACCGACCCGGGCAGCACCCGCCCGGTCCAGTCACCGTCGGCCCAGGGGAACGAGCCGTCGGCGTACCACCGGGACAGACCGTGTACGCCGTCCGGCTGACGCCGTGAGCGCGGGTCCGGCAGCGGCGTTGGGTCGCCGTCCAGCAGGAAGCCGTAGTCGCTGTTGTCCGTGCCGGCTTCGACGTCCGCGTGCCACCAGCCGTCGCCGGCGCGAAACATCTCGTGGTCCGTGTCGTCGACCCGGACCTTGACCTGTTGCGGGCGCGGGGCCCAGACCGAGAAGCGCATTCCGCAGATTCCATCATGCGCGGTCCGGTGGCCCGGCTGGCAGAGTGCCTCCATGGCCAAGACCATGACGACGCGGTTGCGCTGGCCTTCCGGTGCGGGTGACCTCGGGAGCTTCGACTCACGGGCGACGCCGGGCGCACCAGGCGGGAAGAAGCGCACCCAGCAGCACCTGCCGGAACAGGCCGAACAGCTCTCGCGGCTGCAGGACCGGTTCTACGCCGAGGCGGCCGGAGGAGGTGAACGCAGCGTCCTGCTCGTCCTGCAGGGGATGGACACCTCGGGCAAGGGTGGGGTCATCCGGCATGTCGTCGGCGCGCTGAACCCGCAGGGCTGCTCCATCGCCTCGTTCAAGCGGCCCACCGAGATCGAACTGCGCCACCACTTCCTCTGGCGGGTCCGCCGTCAGCTGCCCGCGGCCGGCAAGATCGGTGTCTTCGCCCGCTCGCACTACGAGGACGTCCTGGTCGCCCGGGTCAAGGCGCTG
This sequence comes from Geodermatophilaceae bacterium, assembly GCA_013813215.1. Taxonomy (GTDB): domain Bacteria; phylum Actinomycetota; class Actinomycetes; order Mycobacteriales; family Geodermatophilaceae; genus JACCSC01. The sequence continues at coordinate 6,075 of JACCSC010000176.1, forward strand.
GCCGAGCCCGCGGTGATCGACCGGCGGTACGCCGAGATCATCCGGTTCGAGCAACGCCTGGTCGAGAACGGGACGACGATCGTGAAGTGCTTCCTGCACGTGTCGGCCGACGAGCAGCGGGAGCGCCTGCTGGCCCGGCTGGACGACCCGGACAAGCACTGGAAGTACAACCCGGGCGACCTCGCGGAGCGGGCCATGTGGGCGGAGTACCAGGCGGCGTACGCGCTGGCCCTCGAGCGCTGCTCCACCGACGCCGCACCCTGGTACGTCGTCCCCAGCGACCGCAAGTGGTACCGCAACTGGGCGGTGGGACAGCTGCTCGTCGAGGCGTTGTCGGGACTGGACCCGCAGTATCCGCGGGGTGAGTTCGACGTGGAGGCCGAACGGACGGCGGTACGCGCCAGCTGATCCCTTCCCGCTGTCGGCCCAGTGGTTCACACTGCGTGGCACTGGACCGGGAGGCCGAGATGGACGTCCGCGCACCATGGGTGGAGCTGCGCGTCCACGGTGTGAGCGGTACGCCGGCCCAGGACATGCTCGGCTGCCGGGACGTCGTCCAGGTTGCGGGGGACGCCGACAGCAGCTTCTACCGGCCGGCGGACTCCCGGGGCCGCGAGCTCGACGGTGACGGTCACGTGATCGAGGCGTACCACTGGGGGAAGTTCACCTCGGGCTCCTGGCGCCAGGGGCTGTGGCTGGCCCTCCTGCCCTTCGGAATGGTCAATGCCGCGCAATTCATGCTCCCGCGTCCCGGACCGCCGCCGTCCGAGGCGCTGTTCGCCCAACCGGAGCAGGCGGCCAGTCCTCAGGTTCGCTCGGCCGCGCGTTGGCATGCCGTCGCCGGCGGGATGCTCAGGCTGATCGGGCTCGCCCTGACCTGCATGCTGCTGCTCTCGGTCACGGTTGTCCTGCTCGATCTGACCGCGTGGCAGTGGGTGCCTACCCGGTCCGGGCTGCGATGGGACGCCGTGCCCGGGTGGGCATCGGCCGCGGCGGTCCTCGGCTGCGCCGCCGTCCTGCTTTTCCTCGCCTCGTTCGGAAAGGAGAACCGGCGACGCGAACCGGCCGCGGCTCCCGAAGGGCAGAAGGGCGCCCCTGACGTCCCGCCGACCGACCTCGGCCGGGCCAGCTTCTTCCGCGGTGACCCGGACGCACCCGCGTTGCGCCACCTGCACGTCGCGGCCGGGCTGACGTTCCTGGCCCTGCTCGGTTTCGAGTCCGCCGCAGCGACGTGGGGCAGCTGGGCCAGCGGGGCCTGGCTCGCCCTCCTCGTGGTCGTCACCGTTTTCCTCGGCGATCCGGAGCGGGGGGCCCGCGGGATCGCTACCGGCCGCTGGAAGTCCTGGCGCAGCGTGTGGCACGAGCGGATCCTGCCCGCGACGACCTGCCCCGTCCTCGTGATCTCCGGCCTGCTCACGCTGGTCGCGGCCGTCGCCTGCGCGGACCGCCCGCACTCCCTCACGCGGGCCACGGCCGCCGCCCCGGGCATCGACGGTGCTGCCTTCGGTGTCCTGATCGTCTGTGTCAGCGGCATCGCTGTGCTGTTCCTGGCCTGCGGTGTGCTGGCCGTGCGGACCCGGACCACGGGACCCGCCGCGCCGCCGGCGCCGTACCAGCGCTTCGCGATGGGCATGACGGCCGCCTTGCTGTCCTCGATCGGCGTCTTCCTGGGCGTCGGCTACGCCGCCGCCGTCTGCTACGCCTGGGCCTCGTTCCTGAACCGCGGTGACGGGCCAGAGGTCGAGGTACCCCCGCTGTTGCAGCGTGTCGCCTACGCCTGGGGACTGACAGTCCTGCTCCTGCTCCTCGTCGTCGTGGCCGTGCTGGTGATGGCGCGCTGCCGGCACCGGGAGTTCGTGGACCGGGCGAGGGCCGCCTTCACCTTCGGCGGCGAGCCCCGCTGCCGACTGCCGGAGCGCTGGCTGCCGAAGGTGGCCACCGGGATGTTCCGGGCCCGGTTGAAGAACCTTCTCGAGCCCTTGGTATGGCTGCTCACCTCGGTCGGCATCGTGCTGTCGCTGGCCGCCGGGATCGAGTACTGGCTGAGCCGGGACGTGGACGGGCGCTGCTCCACCCGCGAGCTGTTCGGGCCGTTGCGGTGGTTGAGCGAGCCGCAGAAGTGCGACAGCCGCAACCTCGTGATCGGCCTGGGCACGCTGGCGCTGCTCGGGCTGGCCACCGGCCTGCTGTTGCTCGGCCGCGGGGCAGTCCGCAAGCAGTCGCTGCGTCGCGGCGTCAATGTGGTGTGGGACGTGATCGCCTTTTGGCCGCGGGCGGTGCACCCGTTCGTGCCGCCGCCTTACTCCCAGCTGGCCGTGGCCGACCTGCGGCAGCGGATCCGCTGGCACCTGGGGGCCGGTCCGGTGACTACGGCGCCGAGCCCCGCGCCGGCGTCGCACGTCGTCGTCGCCGCGCACAGCCAGGGCAGCCTCATCGCGCTGTCCGCGCTGCTCTGGCTGAGTGCCGAGGAACGGGCGCGGGTCGGCTTCCTCACGTTCGGCTCCCAACTGCAGGTGCAGTTCCCGCGGGCCTTCCCGGCGTACGTCGACGTGGAAGTGCTGCGCTGGTTGCTCGCGGCGTACGAGGGCCGCTGGCTCAACCTGTACCGGGACACCGACGCCATTGCCGGACCGGTCCTGAGCTGGCGGCACTCACCGGATCGGCTGGGGACGCAGGCCACGTCATGCCGGCTCGACACCGGGATGCGGGTCGAGGAGGACGACATCGACCCCCGCACCGGCCGGCGGATCTGCGGGCCTGAATGGCGGGTGCTGGACCCCACCCCTTCCGATCCGGACCTGCAGACCGGACCGGTGGCGGTGCTGCGCGGGCACAGCGACTACCCGGCCGACCCGGACTGGTCGCTGGCGCTGGCAGCGGTCAGCCCGTCGCCGGCTGCCCCCGCCGCCCCTGCCGACGGGATCGGCCGGTCAGAGCCGGCCATCGACCCCGCGCCGGCCCCCCCTCCTGCGCCCGAGCTGCCTCCGCTCCGGCGGCGCACTCGGCCGGTCGACCACGGCCTCGCACCGCCGTTCAGTGGGGGGCGAGCCGAGCGCTGACCTACCGCAGCACAAGCGGGGCCGCCTGGAGGTCAGTCGTTGACGAGCAGCGCCACCGGGTAGGTGGCCAGCAGCTCGGCGACCCGCCGGGCGCCGCCGCGGAACCGGGTGCCGGTGAAGACATCGGTCCACTCCCCATGCGGGATGTCGACTTCGGTCTCCAGCCAGCCGTCAGATGCGGCGAGCCTGAGCGGCAGCCGGGTCGCGATAGCAACCACACCGCCGCGGTCGAAGGCCACCACGTGTCGGCCCGCCGACCCCTGGCCGATGATCGGCCGGTACGACGCCAGCTCCCGGGCGGCCCGCACCCGCAGCGCTCGGGACACCACCAGCAGCTTGACCGCACCGGACACGTCGACCGGCGGCTGCCACCCGTCGTCCAGTAGGGCCAGCAGCTCGCGGAGGTGCCCGAAGTCGACGAATCGCCGGTTGTCCGGGTCCACGAGCGAGTGGTCCCAGATCTCGCTGCCCTGGTACACGTCCGGCACGCCCGGCATCAGCAGCTGCAGCACCTTCATGCCCAGGGAGTTCACCCAGCCGAACTTCGCGATCCGGTCGACGACCAGCTCGATGCCCATGTCCGGATGGTCGTAGGCGGTGTCGACGAGGGCGTGGAGTCGGGTCTCGAACGCCGGATCCGGATCGGCCCACGACGTCGACACTCCGGCCTCGCGGGCCGCCTTCTCCGCGTAGGCGTGCGCCCGTTCGCGGTCCAGCGGCCAGGCGCCGACCAGGTTCTGCCAGATCAGGTGGGCCAGCGGAAGGTCGGGCAGGGGCGCCTTGGAGTTCCACTGTCGAACGACGCTCGCCCACGCGCCCGGGATCTCCGAGAGCACGGCCAAGCGCGCCCGGACGTCCTCGCTGCGCTTGGTGTCGTGGGTGGACAACGCGGTCATGCCGTCCGGCTCGCGCTCCTGCCGGGCCGCACAGGCGGCGTGGAAATCCGGGACGCTGAGCCCGAAGCGGGTCGGCTCGCCGCCGACCTCGTTGAGCGAGACCAGCCGGCTCCACCGGTAGAACGCGGTGTCCTCCACGCCCTTGGCCATCACCATGCCGCTCGTCTGCTGGAAGCGGATCGCGACCTCGTCGGCCGGATCGGACAGCCGCCGGTGCACCTCACCCAGCCGCTGCGCCAGGTCGGGCCGGCGGATACGGGCGGTGTCCAGGGCCTCCTGCAGGTGCTCGGCGCCGACCGGCAGATATGAGCGGTAGACCGGGAAGCAGGCGAGCAGCTCGGCCAGGGCGTCCTCAGAGCCCGGCACGTCGGGCAGCAGGCGAGCCAGCCGGCGTACCTCGGAGTTGAGGATGCCGTCGGCGATCCCGCGCTTGCAGCTGCGCTCCATCTCGGGGAAGTCGACCGGCCCTCCGGACAGCTCCGAGTCCAGCTCGGTCAGGGCTTGCTCGCCCTCGGAGTCCAGGAAGACTCCGCCCACCTCGTTGAGGGCGTCGTAGCCGGTGCTCCCGGCCACCGGCCACGAAGGCGGCAGCGTCTCACCGGCCTGCAGGATCTTCTCCACGACCAGCCAGCTGTCGGGCGCGGCGGCGGCGAGGCGATCCAGGTATCCGCCCGGATCGGCCAGCCCGTCGGGATGGTCGATCCGCAGCCCCTCGACCGCGCCGCTGGTCACCCACTGCAGGATCAGTTCGTGTGCGGCGTCGAAGGTGTCCGGCCGCTCCGCGGTGACCGCGGCCAGGTCGTTGACGGCGAAGAAGCGCCGGTAGTTCAGGTCGGTGTCGGCCCGCCGCCAGGACACCAGCTCGTAGTGCTGGCGGTCGTGCACCTGCCGCGGCGTACCGCCCTCGTCCTCGGTCGCCGGGTCCAACGGGTAGCGGTGCCCGTAGTAGCGCAGCTCGCCCTGCTGGAGCGTGAAGTCGTCGAGCGCGAGCGGGGAGTCGGCCAGCACCGGGATCCGTAGCCGCTGGCCGGCTGCGTCCCAGTCGATGTCGAACGCCGCGGCGTACCGGGACTCCCGGCCATGCCGCAGCACGTCCCACCACCACTCGTTCTCCTCCGGCGCCCCGACGCCCATGTGGTTGGGCACGATGTCGACCACCAGTCCCAACCCGTGGTCGCGCAGCGCCGCATCCAGCACCGCGAAACCCTCGGGCCCCCCGCGGCCGGCGTCCACGCTCCCGAAGTCCACGGTGTCGTAACCGTGCGCCGATCCGGGCGTCGCGGACAGCAGCGGCGAGGAGTACAGATGCGAGACGCCCAGCTCGCGCAGGTAGTCCACCAGGGCCGCGGCGTGGTGCAAGGTGAACGTCGGACTGATCTGCAGCCGGTACGTCGAGCATGGCGTCGAGCCGCGCAGGCCCGTCACTCGGTCCTGCGCAGGACGATCAGGGACCGTCCGGGCAGCGGCATTGTCGCGCCCCCCGGGTAGCCGTTCTCGTGCGTGGTCAGCGTGGTGTCCACCTGGACCTCCCAGCGCTTGGCGTACTCCTCCGCCGGAAGCGTGACGTCTACCGGCCCGTCGTGCCCGTTGAAGCAGAGCAGGAAACTGTCGTCGGTGATCCGCTCGCCGCGGGTGTCGGTGCTCTGAATGCCCAATCCGTTCACGAATACGGTGACCGCCTGGCCGAAGCCCGAACCCCAGTCCTCCTCCGTCATCTCCTCACCGGCCGGCGTCAACCAGACGATGTCCGACAGCGGCTCACCCTGGCCGCGGCGGACCGGTCGCCCGTCGAAGAAGCGACGGCGGCGGAAGACCGGGTGGGCCCGGCGCAGCGCGACGAGCTGGGCGGTGAACGACACCAGGTCCTGGGCCATCGCGGTCCAGTCGATCCAGGTGAGTTCGTTGTCCTGGCAGTAGGTGTTGTTGTTGCCGCCTTGGCTCCGCCCGGCCTCGTCCCCGTACAGGAT
>JACCSC010000218.1 GCA_013813215.1 Geodermatophilaceae bacterium
CGCCTTCGCGTTCCCATTGCTCGTGGTGCGGCGTGACCTCCTTGGCGACGAAGTCGCGGACCATGTCGCGGAAGTCCTCGTGCGCGGACTCGTACAGCGATAGCTCCATGCGCCGAGTGTCGCACCGAACGGCGTGCTCACGGCCAGCGCGGCGTCTCGACGTACCAGTCGACGACCTCCCCGTTGTCCGTCGCACGGGACCAGGGAAGGTGAGCACGATCCGGAAGTCCATCGCGGCGTCGATGAGCCCCGCGGTGGGAGCTACCGAGCGTGTTCGGCTGTTGACGCGCGCGCGAAATGTCGGTGGGCAGGGTGAAGATGGCTGCGTGTCCTCCGATGGCTCGGCGCCTACCGACCGCGCCTCGATCCTGGACCGATTCACGCCGGCGGCGCGGGACTGGTTCCGGGGCGCGTTCGACGGCGCGACCGCGGCCCAGCTCGGCGCCTGGGAGGCGATTGCGGCCGGCCAGCACGCCCTTGTCGTCGCGCCGACCGGCTCGGGCAAGACGCTGGCGGCCTTTCTCTGGTCGCTCGACCGGCTCACCGCCACCCCACCCCCGGCGGACCGGATGCGGCGCTGCCGAGTGCTCTACATCAGCCCGCTCAAGGCGCTGGCGGTGGATGTGGAGCGCAACCTGCGCTCCCCGCTGGCCGGCATCGGCCAGGCGGCGGCCCGGCTCGGCCTGCCGCCACCGGACGTCCGGGTCGCCGTCCGCTCCGGGGACACCTCGCCGGAGGATCGCCGGCTGTTCGCCCGGTTCCCGGCCGACATCCTCATCACCACGCCGGAGTCGCTCTTCCTGTTGCTGACCAGCGCCGCGCGGGAATCCCTGCGCGGGGTCCAGTCGGTCATCCTGGACGAGGTCCACGCGGTCTGTGCGACCAAGCGCGGAGCGCACCTGGCGCTGAGCCTGGAGCGGCTGGACCGGCTGCTGGAGACCCCGGCGCAACGGATCGGGCTGTCGGCGACGGTGCGGCCGGTCGACGAGGTAGCGACGTTCCTCGGCGGCGGGCGGCCGGTGACCGTCGTCCAGCCGCCGTCGGCCAAGCAGGTCGAGCTTCAGGTCGTGGTGCCAGTCGAGGATATGAGCGCGCTCGGCGAGCCCTCCGAGGACCTGTCCGGGGCCGCGGCCGGAGCGGTACGCCGTACGTCCATCTGGCCCGCCGTGGACGAGCGCGTGCTGGACCTCATCGAGGGACACCGCTCGACGATCGTGTTCGCGAACTCGCGGCGGCTGGCCGAGCGGCTGACCGCCCGGCTCAACGAGCTGGCCCACGAGCGGCTGACCGGCTCGGCGCCCCTACCCGGTGACGCGGCGGCGGAGGCGATGGGGCAGGCCGGTAGTGGGATGGGCAGCGGCTGGGACAACGGAGAGGGCACGCGCGTGGTGGCGGCTGCGCACCACGGCTCGGTGTCGCGGGAGCAGCGCTCGATCGTGGAGGAGGCGCTCAAGGCCGGCCAGCTTCCCGCGGTCGTGGCCACGTCCAGCCTGGAGCTCGGCATCGACATGGGCGCGGTCGACCTCGTGGTCCAGGTCGAGGCGCCGCCGTCGGTGGCCTCCGGGCTGCAACGGATCGGCCGGGCCGGGCACCAGGTGGGTGCGATCAGCAAGGGGGTGCTGTTCCCGAAGTTCCGCGGTGACCTCGTGCAGTGCACGGTCGTCGCCGAGCGGATGCAGGCCGGGCTGATCGAGTCGATGCGTTACCTGCGCAACCCGCTGGACGTGCTGGCCCAGCAGATCGTGGCCATGGTGGCGCTGGAGTCGTGGACGGTCGACGAGCTGCGCGACCTCGTACGCCGGGCGGCGCCGTTCGCCGCGCTGCCGGACTCGGCGCTGTACGCCGTGCTCGACATGCTGGCCGGCCGCTACCCCTCCGACGCGTTCGCCGAGCTGCGACCCCGGCTCACGTGGGACCGGCTCACCGACGTCCTGACCGCTCGGCCGGGAGCCCAGCGGCTGGCCGTGACCAGCGGCGGCACCATCCCCGACCGCGGCCTGTTCGGCGTGTTCCT
>JACCSC010000295.1 GCA_013813215.1 Geodermatophilaceae bacterium
CACCGTCGCCGGCGTCCTGGTCCGAGTACTACAACGCGTCCTCGCCCTGACCGGTGCGATCTGGCACAACGACCGCACCGGCCAACCAGTCCTACGATCACTACTGGCCTACGACCACTGACAAGGCCTGGAATTGATCATCTAGGGCGCGGAGCAACAGCATCAGTACCGCCAGCACCACGACCAGGACCAGCGGGATGACCAACGTCCGGTCGGCGGCGGAGGCCGCCTGCAGGTCCAGCGCGATGGCAGTCGGCCCACCGACGAGTGCCTGCGGAAGCTCGGCCATCCCCACGCGCATCCGCTGCACGGTGGCTTCGGCCGCGTCACTGTCGGGTGCGTCGTCGAGCACGACGCGCAGCCGCACCAGCTCCCCGTCGGTCGCGGGTACGGCCGGCTCGACTCGGGACACGCCGGGGGTGGCGTCGATCGTCGCGGCCGCCGCCTGCGCGTCGTCGGCTGGAACCACGACCTCGGTCGGCGCGGATTCACCGGCCGGGAAGTGCTCGGCGAGGTCGGCTTGGGCGGTCACCGACTCCGGCGTGGCGCGGAACATCTGCTGCTGGGTCAGGCCGAGGCCCAGGCCGCTCGCGACCAGGGCCAGTCCGGTCAGCGCCACGGTCGCACCGATCCAGGTCGGCCGCGGACGGCGGCCGATGGCCTTCGCCACCCGACCCCAGATGGAGCGCTCGGCCCGCGCCGCCGTACCGAAGCGTGGGATCGCCGGCCAGAAGACCCACCGGCCCAGGATGAGCAGGAACGCCGGGAGCAGCGTCACCATGGCCACCAGCGCGGCCAGGATGCCCACCGCACCGACGCCGCCGAGGCTGCGGGTGGCATTGACGTCGGCGAGCAGCAGGCAGAGCAGGCCGAGCACCACGGTCGCGGCCGACGCGGCGATCGTCGGCCCGCTGCGGCGGAGGGCCACGGCCATGGCCACGTGCCGGTCGGCGTAGTTGTGCAACTCCTCGCGGTAGCGGGCCACGAGCAGCAGCGCGTAGTCAGTGCCGACCCCGAAGACGAGCACCGTGAGCAGCCCACCGCTCTGACCGTCGACCGGCAGATTGGCGTACCGCCCCATGAGATAGACCGCGGCGGCGGCGGCCTGGCTCGCCATGCCGACGGATCAACGGGACCGACCAGAGCACCGGGCTGCGGTAGGTGAGCAGCAGCAGGAGGGCGACCACAGCCGCGGTGAACAGCAGCAAGTTCGCGTCCAGGTCGCCGAACACCTCGACCGAATCGGTCAGGGCCGCCGCCGGCCCGCCGACGTTCACCGCGAGACCGTCCGCAGCGGAGGCGGCCACATCTGCGCGCAGCGCCTGGACCGCGTCCGTAATGCCTTCGTCGTCGTACGCAAGGGGTACGACGAGCAGCAGCGCCTGCCCGTCGTCGGAGGAGACGGCCGGCGGGATCTCGGTTCCGGGGACATGGCGGCCCAGGCGCTGGCGATCGGCCTGCACCGTCGCCTCGTCGGCTGCGGTCAGGCCGCCCTCGACGCGGGTGTAGACGACGACGACCGGAATCTCGTCGGTCGTCTGGAACTGGGGCAACAGCCGCTCGACCTGCGTCGACTCGGCGCTGCCGGGCAGGAACGCCTCCCGGTTCTCCTCGACGTCGGCCACCTTGCCGGCCAGCGGCAGAGCCACCGCGAGGACGGCCACCACAGCGGGACCACCAGCCAGGTGATCCGCCGGCCGATGCCTGCCACCGAGGTAGCGGAAGGGCTCGGCTCAGGCGCGGTGTCGAGGAACACGGACTTGCTGGAGGTACGCACGGGGTGGTGTCCTTCCGGTGGGAGCGCAATGCGTCTGCTGGGCTAGCCGGCTTAGGGGATGGATGACTCCCAGCGGGTCGTCGAGTTACCGCTCGACGACCCGCGCCTACTCCACGCTGCGGAGTAGTTGCTCGATCGACGTCACCCGCTCGCCGAGGCTGCGGAGTTCGTCGAGCGTGTGACGCTGCTGCTCGGCCGACGCAGCCTGCAACGCGTCGTACCGCTCGGCGAGTTGGCGGTAGGCCTCCTCGCGGGCGACCAGCATCTTCGCGCGCCGGCTCTCGCCGAACTGCTTGATGACGCGACGAGGATGATCGTGCCGAGGATGAAGAACCCCAGCCCGAACCCAACGCCGAAGATCACCCCTTCCCAGTCGGTTTCCGGTGTCATCAGGTTTCGCCCTTCTCGGTGAGTGTCACTGCGGCCGTCGCGATCGACGCCGGGTCGAGGTGGAGGGAAAAGGGCACCGCCTCGAAGTACTTCATCGCCTTGCCGTCGTCGGACAGCTCCAGGGAGCCGGTGACGAGCCCGGCGGCCTCCAGCCGCTGCAGGTGCATGTGCAGCAGCGGCCGGCTGATTCCGAGTTGCCGGGCGAGCTGGCTGACGTACTCCCGGCTGCCCGCCAGCGCGGCGAGGATCCGTAGCCGGTGTGGGTTGGCCAGTGCCGCCAGCGCCCGCAACAGCTCGTCGCCCGACGGGGCCGGCGCCAGTTCACGGTTCTCTATCATGTGTCAGCGCAGACTGACACATATCAGCAAGAGCTGTCAACTGATGGCGGGCTCGGTCAGTGCCCGGAGCTCCCGGGGCTGGCGTGCCAGAGCTTGCGGGGCACGGTCTTCGTCTCCTCCCCCGGCGGTTTGAGGTCGGCGTACGGCGACATCCGGAAGCCCGAGGGATGCACCAGGACGGGCCGGGCGATCACCGGCCGGGCTGAGTAGCTGTCCGCGGCCCCCTGCATGGCCTGCTCGCTCACCCCGATACCCGGCGTCCGCATCGCGTCCCAGACCGCGGGCATCCCCTCGGCCTCCCAGATCTCGCGCAGGCCCGGCAGTTCCCAGCAACCAGTCGCCCGCAACGACACTCCCCGGCGGCCGGTGCGGCGGACGATCCCGCGGATGACCAGCAACCAGGAGTGGAAGACGGTCATCGCGTACGGCCCCTGCGCATCCTCGAAGAACGTCGCGTCGACCGGGCCGGTGGCGTCGTCCAGCGTCACGAACACCACCCGTCGCCCGGAGCGGACCGGCGGGGTCTGGGTCGCCACCTTGACCCCGGCGACCAGGATCTCGGCCTTGCTGCGGCAGCCGAGCACGTCACGGGCCCGGATCACGCCGAGGGCGTCCAGGAACGGGACGTAGAAGTCCACGACATGCCGGCTGGCGTCCAGGCCGAGGATCTCCAGCTCGGCGCGGACCAGTTCGGCGTCGGTCAACTCCGGCAGCCCCGAGCGGGCCTGGCCGGTGTCGGTCTCCTCGGCACTGAGATCCAGGGCGAGCTGCATCGGCTGCGGAGATGCCGCGGCGATCGCCTGCGACTGCCGCGTCGCGGCGGCCCGGATCGAGTCCCGCACCGACAACCCCTCCGGTACGGCGGCGGCGACCCGGCGGGCGGAACGTTTCCGCGGGGTCAGCGCCCGGTCGGCGCGCGCGGTCGCCCGCGTCCAGGCGTCGAGTTCGGCCACCTGCAGCAGCAGGTCCCGGCGGGTGATCCGGCTGCGCCGGCGTACCGGCAAGGTCGGACCGATGTCGTACGCCGCGTCGAACCCGCCGGCCAGCACCAGCCGCTCCACGACCGGGCGGGTCACCCCGGCGCGCTGCCAGAAGTCCGACAGCGTCGCGTACGGCCGGCCGGCCACGATCCGCTGCACCTCGGCCTCGGTGATTCCCTTGACGTCGGTCAGGGACAGCCGGATGCCGTACTCCCCGTCCGGAGGTTCGTCGGTGACCGGAGCACGCTCCACCCGGTAGCACTCGTCGGACACGTTGACGTCCAGCGGCAGGACCGCGATCCCGAAGTTGCGGGCGTCGTCGAGGATCAGCCGCTTCGGGTACATGCCCGGGTCATGGGTCAGGACGCCGGCGAGGAACGCGGCGGTGTGGTGCGCCTTGAGCCAGGCCGACTGGTAGGTCGGGAGCGCGAAGGCGGCCGCGTGCGCCTTGCAGAAGCCGAACGAGGCGAACGCGGCGAGCACCTCCCAGGCCCGTTCGACGACGGTCAGCGGGTAGTCCTTGGCCAGCGCGGCCGGGATGAACCAGGCCTTCACCTCGGCGTGGGCGTCGTGCTCGCCCAGTGCCCGGCGGACCTCGTCGGCCTCGGCCAGGCTGACCCCGGTCAGCACCGAGACGATCTCCAGCACCTGCTCGTGGAAGACGACGACGCCGTAGGTGTCACCGAGGGACTCGGCGAGGTCCTCGTGCGGGAAGACTGTCTCGTTCCACCCCTGCCGGGCCAGCAGGAACGGGGTCACCATGTCGCTCTTGACCGGGCCGGGACGGAACAGCGAGATGTCGATGATCAGATCCATGAAGTTCTCCGGGGAGAACTTGCCGACCAGTTCGCGCTGGCCGGGGGATTCGATCTGGAAGCAGCCGAGGGTGCGGGTGGACTGGATCAGCGCGTACGTCGCCGGGTCGTCCAGCGGCGCGCTGTCCACGTCGGGCCGGTGTCCGTCGACCCGCTGGACCTCGGTCATCGCGTGGGCCATCGCCGACTGCATCCGGATGCCGAGCACGTCCAACTTGAGCAGGCCGAGCTCCTCGACATCGTCCTTGTCGAACTGGCTCATCGGGTAGCCGAGGTAGCTCGCCTCGACCGGCGTGCGGTCCAGCAGCGTGGTGTCCGAGAGCAGCACGCCGCAGGGGTGCAGGGCGATGTGCCTGGGCAGTCCGTCGAGGCGTTCGACCACGTCGAAGAGGACCCGCAGCTGGTCCTGCCCGAGCCCGCTGGTCTGCAACTCCGGCAGGTCACGCAGGGCGGCCTTGACCTGGTTGGCCCGGATGTGCGGGAATGCCTTGGCGATGGTGTCGATCTCACCGGGCGGCATGCCCAACGCCGCCCCGACGTCGCGGACCGCGTGCCGGACCCGGTAGGTGTCCATCATCGACACGCAGGTACACCGGTCGGCGCCGAAGCGGTCCAGGATCGCGTCGTACACCTCCATCCGGCGGGCGGACTCGACGTCGATGTCGATGTCGGGCAGTGCCTCCCGCAACGGGGACAGGAACCGTTCCATGAGCAGCTTGTGCCGGATCGGGTCGACGTCGGAGATGCCGAGCAGGTAGTTGACCAGGCTGCCGGCCCCGGACCCGCGAGCGGCGACCCGCACCCCCATCGACCGGATCAGGTCGGTGACGTCGGCGACGGTGAGGAAGTACGACGGGTAGCCGAGCCCGCCGATCACCTCGAGTTCGTCGTCCAGGCGGCGACGTACGGCGGCGTCCGGCGTCATCGCCCGGCGGCCCAAGCCCGCCTCACAGCGCAGCCGCAGCACCTCCCGGGCGCTGGCCGCTTCCTCACCCGGCCGGCGGACGACTGACAGCTCGGGGAAGTGCACCTGGCCGATCCCGAGATCGGTGCGCGGATCGACCGCGCACCGATCGGCGACCCGCCGGGTGGCGGCCAGCAGCCGGCGGGTTGCCTCGCGGTCGGGGCCGACTACCTCCTCGGCCACTTCGGTCATCTGCTTGCCGGACTTCAGGTAACCCTCGGCGTTGCGCCGGTCGATGTGCCGGGCGTCGAGCGGGACCAGCCGCCGGGCCGAGTCCAACACGTCGGCGATCGGGGCGTCGCGCGCGTCGGCGTACCGCACGGCGTTGGTCAGCACGGCGGGCAGCCGGTGCTCGGCGGCGAAGTCGAGCACCGCCGCGGCCCGGCCCCGGTCCCCTCTGGCCCGGTGGTGCACGACCTCGGCGAACACCTGGTGTCGACTCAACGCCTCGCGCCAGCGGTTGAGGTGGGCCTTGGCCAGGTCCGGCCGTTTCCCGGCCAGGGCCCGACCGACCTCGGAGTCCGGGCCGAGCAGGACCAGCACGCCTTCGGCGTGCTCGGCGATCAGTTCCAGGCTGCTCACCGGGGTACCGCGCTCCCCGCCGAGGTGGGTCGCGCTGATCAACCGGGCCAGCGAGGCCCAGCCCCGGCCGGTAGCGGCCAGCAGGGTGACCCGGGGCAGCCGCGGATCGACGCTGATCCCGCCCCGGGCCGGACTGGCCCTGGTCGGGGGTGCCCTGGTCGAGAGGAGACGGCCGTCTTCCTCGGGCCGTTCCACCCGCAGCGCCGGGTGGGCCGCCGGTCGCAGGGCGAGGTCGACTCCGAACAGCGGGCGGATCCCCGCGCTGCGACAGGCGGTGGCGAACTTCACCGCACCGTAGAAGCCGTCCCGGTCGGTCAGCGCCAGGGTGCCCATGCCGTGCTCCGCGGCCCGGGCGACCAGCGTCGCCGGGTGGCTGGCGCCGTAGCGCAGGGAGTACCCCGAGGCGACGTGCAGGTGGACGAAGGGATCCATCGATACCGCTCAGTCGGCCGCGACGCCGACGGTGGTGGCCACGACGGCGAGGAAGGTCTCGACGTCGCGCACCAGGTCGTCGGCTTCCCGCGCGCTGACCGCCCGGGTGACCCCGGCCTCGGCGGCGGCCCGCTTGGCTGCGCCCGCGGCGAAGAAGGCGGCCCATTCCCCCATCTCCGGGGCCACTTCGCAGAGCAGCTCCCACGCGCTGCGCAGCTTGCGCCGCCGGGTGGCGGTCTGCGGGTGGGCCCGGGCGGCCAGGACGGCGGCGGTGGCCCGTAGGGCCGCCAGGTGCGCTCCGGCGTACCGCTCCCCGGCCGGAACCAGCTCCGCCGCCTCGGCCAAGCCCGCGCGGGCCTGACCGAGCAGGTCCAGCGCCGAACGCGACGGTGCCGGTCCGAACGGTGCCGGTCCGAACGGTGCCGAACGCGACGGTGCCGGTCCGAACGGTGCCGGTCCGAACGGTGCCCGTCCAGACGGTGCCCGTCCAGACGGCGCCTGCCCAGCGGACGCTGCACCCGACGCCTGCTGCCGCTGCGGACCGGAAGGCACTGCGCGGCTCCGATCGGGTCGGGATGGCCCGGGTCGAGCCCGTCCAGGCAGGGATTGTTCGAGCAGGAGTTGTCCGACCCCAGGTTGTCCGGACGACCTGGGCAGGGGTTGCTGGGGCAGGCTCCGGCCGAGCCCGATGGAACCCCAGCCGGAACCGGGCAGGGTGAGCTGACCCGGCCGATACCGGTTCAGTCGTGCACGCGGATCAGCGACCATCGGCCTGTCCCCCACTCGAATCGCAGGTCGTACACACCCATCGAGCCGCTCCGCCAGCCGGCCTCGACCCGCCATACCTCCCGCTCGCCGTCGTCGATCCCCAGCACGACTCCACCATCGCGCCGCAGGCAAGCCGCGGCTCCGGACTGGCCAGCGCGACCGGCCCGCTGCCACCACTTCCCGGCCTCGACCCAGTGCTCGAGCACTGTCCGGACGGCGTACCACCGGTGGTTCCAGCGGAACCGGATCGGTCCCTCGGCCGGGCTCCCCACCGTGGCGTCACCGTCGGCCGGCCCAGGACCAACCGGATCGAGCCCAGCGACGACGTGGGTGAGCACCCCACGCTCCACCTCGATGTCGTCGGCGTGCAGCCTGGTCACTGCGTCTCCTCTCCCAGCCCGATCCGGATTCCTGCTGCCACGGCGAGCGTCGCCAGCCGGTTGTGACCAGCCGGGAGAAGGCGGCTGGTGCGCGGGTCACCGGTCCGGCGATGCTTCCCCGCACCGCCGGACCGGTGAGCGCTCTCCGGGACGGCGGGGGTCGAGACCCACTGCCCCGGCGAGCGTCCTCGCCGACGGGGTCGGACCGGCCACAGCCCGACCCCGGAACTGCCGGTCCAGAGGCTGTCGCGACGAGCCATCCGAGCCGAACAGTATTCGAACATGCGTTCGAACGTGCCGATAGTAAACCCCGGTACCGACAGAAACGTCAACCCGCCGACTCCGCCGGTCTCGGGGTGCCCCGACCCGCCAGCGCTCCCGGCTCGGCAACCGATCAGCACCAGGCCACACAGTCCGCCGCGACACGCCGGCCCGGACGGGCTCCCCGTGGCGTGTCACTCGGGAATGTGTGGACTGGTGTCGGTCAGCCGCCACACCGCCGCGGGCTCAACGCGCGGCGGCCGGCCGACCGCGGGTCTCGGGCATGGCGATGGCGAGCACGGTCGCTGCGAGCATCACGCCCGCCGTCACCCCGAATCCCGCCGAGTAGCCGAAGGAGCGTCGGCCTACTGATCCTCCGGCTGCTCGTGGGGGTCGGGATCGCAGCGCACGGCGCGCAGAAGCTCTTCGGCCTGTTCAACGGCGGCGGGATCGAGGCCAACGCCGAGTTCTTCGAGTCCGTCGGCTACTCCCCCGGTACGCCGTACGCCGTCCTGTCCGGGTTGGTCGAGTTCGGCGGCGGCATCCTGCTCGTCCTGAGGGTCGCCGTCCCGCTGGCCGCGGCGGCCGTCGCGGCGAACATGGTCGGCGCCTACTCCGTCGTCCAGGCGGCGACTCCGGGTGATTTCTTCGCCTCGACCGGCGGCCCTGAACTGGAGCTGTTCTACATCCTGACCGCCTTCGCGCTGATCTTCACCGGCGCCGGCCGGCTCGCGCTCAGGATCCCGGCCCTGGAGGGGCCGAAGCTGCGCATGCTCGGAGTGGTCCTCGCCGTCGTCGGAGGCGTCGGCGCGGTGCTCGTCCGGAACCTCTAGCGTCTCTGGCGTGGCGGAGGCGATCGAGCTCGAGATCGGCGACCGCACGGTCCGGATCAGCAACCCGGACCGGGTGTACTTCCCGGCTCGCGGCGAGACGAAGCTCGACCTCGCGCGGTACTACCTCGCGGTCGGCGACGGGATCGTGAATGCCCTGCGGGAACGGCCCTGCATGCTGCACCGCTTTCCCGAGGGCGTCACCGGCGAGAAGGTGCACCAGAAGCGCCTGCCCCGCGGAGCCCCGGACTGGATCGACACCGTGCGGGTGGACTTCCCGTCCGGGCGGCACGCCTACGAGCTGTGCGTGACCCACGTCGCGGACGTCATCTGGGGGGTGCAGATGTCCACCGTCGAGTTCCACCCATGGAACTCCCGCCGCCGTCACGTCGAGCAGCCCGACGAGTGGCGGATCGACCTGGATCCCATGCCGGAGGCCGGTTTCGACGACGTCCGGCGGGTCGCCGCGGTCGTCGAGGAGGTACTGACCGAACTGGGAATCACCGGCTGGCCCAAGACCTCCGGGGGCAACGGCCTGCACATCTACGTCCGAATCGAGCCCCGCTGGGAGTTTCCGGCAGTACGCCGCGCCGCGTGGGCGTTCGCCCGGGAGGTCGAACGGCGGTTGCCGGGCCTGGTCGACCTCACCTGGTGGCGGAAGGACCGCGACCCGGCGACGGTGTTCGTCGACTACAACCAGAATGCCCGCGACCACACGATCCGCGCGGCGTACTCGGTCCGCGGGGTCCCGGAGGCGGTGGTGTCGACGCCGATCGCCTGGTCGGAGATCCCCGACGTCGACCCCCGCGAGTTCACCATCGCCACCGTGCCGGACCGGTTCGCCCGGATCGGCGACCTGCACGCCGGCATGGACGATGTCGCGTTCTCGCTGGAGCCGTTGCTGGAGTGGGCCGATCGGGACGACGACGCCCGCGAGCCCCCGGAGCCGTCATGACCGCCGGCCTGATGGTCGTTGTGGCACGAGTCGCAGCGGGCAGTAAGTGGTCCCGACACGCCCGTATCGGTCCCCGCGTAGCGGCGCGGGCGCATCAGTGAGCGCGATCCACTCCAACGTCGAGAGGGTCGTCGCGGCGTTGCGCGCCGCCGGAGCATCCGGTGAAGTCCGCGAACTCTCGCACTCGGCGCGGACGGC
>JACCSC010000258.1 GCA_013813215.1 Geodermatophilaceae bacterium
CGGCGTACCGGTGAGCATCGACACCACCCGGGCCGCGGTCGCCGAGCGGGCGCTGCGCGCGGGCGCCGCGCTGGTGAACGACGTCAGCGGCGGGCAGGCCGATCCGGGGATGGCCGCCGTGGTCGCGGGCACCGGAGTGCCGTGGGTGCTCATGCACTGGCGTGGGCCCAGCGCGACGATGGACCAGCTGACGACGTACGGCGATGTGGTGGCCGAGGTCGGAGCCGAACTGTGCCGTCGCGTCGACGCCGCTGTCGCGGGTGGCGTCGACCCGGCGATGCTGGTGCTGGATCCGGGGTTGGGGTTCGCCAAGCGGGCCGAGCACAACTGGGCCCTCTTGCACGCGTTGGACAGGCTGCAGGGGCTCGGCTTCCCGATCCTCATCGGCGCCTCCCGCAAGCGTTTCCTCGGTCACGTGCTGGCCGACGAGGACGGCGTCCCCCGACCGCCCGCCGAGTGCGACGACGCGACCGCGGCGGTGTCCGCATTGGCCGCCGGCGCCGGGGTGTGGGGGGTGCGGGTGCACGACGTGCCGGCCAGTGTGGACGCGGTCCGGGTTGCTGCCGCCTGGCGGCGAGGGTAGTGACCGACCGGATTGCGTTGACCGGCCTTCGGGTGCGCGGATACCACGGGGTCTACGCCGAGGAGCGGCGTGACGGTCAGGACTTCGTGATCGACGCAGTACTGTCCCTCGACCTCACGACCGCCGCGGCGTCGGACGACGTGGCCGACACCGTGCACTACGGCCAACTGGCCGAGGCGCTGGCCGCGGTGGTCAGCGGCGAGCCGGTGAACCTGATCGAGACCCTGGCCCAGCGGCTGGCCGACGTCTGCCTCGCCGACCCGCGGGTCGCCGCGGCCGAGGTGACCGTGCACAAGCCGGCGGCGCCGATCCCGCTGAGCTTCGCCGACGTGGCGGTCACCCTGCGCCGGACCCGATGACGCGGGTCGTGCTGTCGATCGGCTCGAACCTGGGTGATCGCGTCGCACATCTGCGGGCGGCCGTGACGGCGTTCGCCGACGTCCTCGTGGCCGTCTCGCCGGTCTACGAGACGCCGCCGTGGGGACCGGTCGAGCAGCCGGCGTACCTGAACGCCGTCCTCGTGGTCTCCGCCGACCAGGCCCCGGCGTACTGGCTGGGTCGGGCGCACGCGGCCGAGCGGGCCGCCGGTCGGGAACGCGACGTGCGCTGGGGCCCGCGGACCCTGGATGTCGACGTCGTCGACGTGGGCGGGACCGGCAGCGACGACCCGGCCCTGACCCTGCCCCACCCGCGGGCCCACGAGCGGGCCTTCGTGCTGCGGCCCTGGCTTGACGTCGAGCCCTCCGCGACGCTGTCCGGTCGGCCGGTGGCGGACTGGCTGGCCGAGGTGGGCGAGGCCGGCGTCGTGCGCCGGGACGACGTAGTGCTCGCGTGAGGTTCACCCGGGTTCGCGACCTGGTCGGCTTGGCGGTGGCCGCTGGCCTGGTGTCCTGGCTCGTCATCCGGCAGGTGTACGGCGAACTGCCGGCGTTTCCCGTCTTCGTCCCGGTGTCCCTGGCCGTGCTCGCGGCGGTCGAAGTGGTGCTCGGCCTCCAGTTGCGAGCCAGGATCGCCCGCAGACCCGGCACCACCCCGGTGCCGCCGCTGACCGCAGCGCGGGCGGTGGCGCTGGCCAAGGCGTCCTCGCTGGTGGGCGCGCTGGCGACCGGATTCTGGGCCGGCTTGCTGGGCTACACGCTGCCCAACCAGGACTTCCTCGCCGCGGCGGGCTCCGACACCCGAACCGGGCTTGTCGGGGTGGCCTGCGGCGGCCTACTCACCGGCGCCGGGCTCTGGATGGAGCACTGCTGCCGCGCACCGCGCAGACCGGATGACGACCCGGCTGCCCGCCCGGCGTGAAGCAGCGGGCTCCTTGCAGTGCCCACCTGCGAGCAGAGCTTCACCCTCACCAGGGACGGGATCGGTCCCGTCCCTGGACAGTGACCGCGCACCGCGGCGCCGCCCGCCAGGCCTAGAAGTAGTCGAGCAGTGCGGCGGCTGGGCCGCAGCCCAGCAGGTCCAAGGCAGCGGGATCGTCGCTGCCACCGGCTAGCCCGGCCTGCACCAGTCCGGCCCCGGTGGCCACGCCGCAGTACAGCGCGGCGAAGCCGCGGACGCTCAACCACAACTCCGCCGCGGCGGCGACCCGGGTGAGCTCGCCGCGGCCGTCGGCGATCGACAGGTCCCAGTCGGCGGCGTTCCACGGGGCGAGGTCGTCGACGAGGTGGAAGCGGACCCGACCGGACACGTACGACGGCCAGCCGCGGTCGGCCACCGCCCGCACGACGTCGACCGGCCGGTGCATCCACGGCTGGCTGGTCACGTCGGTCGCCCGCTCGAGCGGCAGCACCGCGGCCACCGCGTGGGCAACCGGGAACGACAGCTGCACCGACCGGGTCACCGTCCGCCATCCGGCCAGCACGCCGACCAGGGCGCGGGCCGCCTCGACCGTCGTCGCGTGCAGGTGGTGAACCTCGAGCTTCGCCTCGGGCCCGTAGCCCCGGCCGCGGCCGAAGCCGAGCACGCCGACGGGGATGCCGTCGCTCTCGGCCACGGTGATCGAGTCGATGTCCTCGCCGAGCGGCGCGTCCGACGGCACGTCGAACATGCCACCGCGGCGCGTCACGAGGCCGTTCGTCCCGCGGGCCACCTGCTCGTAGAGGTCGGTGAGCAGGGGCACGTCGTCGGGACCTCCAGGACGCAGCGCGATCCCCGGCACCGGCGCGGACGGCAGGCTCGCGGAGTCCAGGCTGCCCGCCAGCATGACTCCGGCGACCTCCCAGCCGAGGGAGCGGTACGCCGCAGAGACAGTCGGATGCAGTGCGCTCACCGCCGCGGCACGGTCGCGGGCATCGGCCAGGAGCCTCGCGAGCAGCGCTCGGGCGGTCCCGCCGCCGCGCGCCTCGGGGGCGACGGCGACGCCGGCGACGTCAGCGGCCACCACCCGGCGCCCGCCCCACCACTGCTCGTGCCCCACATCGGTGGCCTTGCCGACCAGCCGGCCGCGCGTGTCGAACGCCCCCAGCCGGGTGACGCCGGGCACGGGTTGCACGAATTGGGCCGGCGGCTCGGGTGGACCACCGAAGGCCAGCCGGCCCAGCTGGTAGCCGGTCGGGATCTCGTCGTCGGTCAACGGCCGTATCGTCAGCGACACAGCGCCGAGCCTGCCACGGCCGTTCTCGGTGGTCGGTGGTCGGCGTAGGCCAGCCTGGCCTGGCTGGAGGGATGGCCGCCGCCCTGGTTTCCTGGGGAACCGTGCGTGATACCGAGATAGTCGCCGGCCACGAAGAGCCGCACGCCGACGGCCTGGCCGGTCGGCTCAATCGGCTGCGGGCCGCGGTCCTGGGCGCCAACGACGGCATCGTGTCCGAGGCCGGCCTGGTGGTGGGCGTGGCCGCCGCGACCACCGACCGGACGGCGCTGCTCGTCGCGGGCCTGGCCGGGCTCGTGGCCGGCGCGGTGTCCATGGCCCTGGGCGAGTACGTGTCGGTCAGCAGCCAGCGAGACGCGGAGACCGCGCTGGTCGAGAAGGAACGCCGCGAACTCGCCGAGACCCCTGAGGCGGAGCTGGCCGAGCTGGCCGCGATCTACCGCGGCAAGGGCCTCCAGGCCGCCACCGCCGACCAGGTCGCCCGCGAGCTGACCGAGCACGACGCCCTGGCCGCGCACCTGGAGGCCGAACTGCACCTCGACCAGGACGATCTCGTCAGCCCCTCGCAGGCGGCGCTCGCCTCGGCGCTGGCCTTCGTGCTCGGTGCGGCGCTGCCGTTGCTGGCCATCCTGTTCACCCCGATCGCCTGGCGGGTCCCGGTCACCGTGCTGGCGGTGCTGGCCGCGCTGGCCCTGACCGGCGCGACGAGCGCTCGGCTGGCCGGCGGCGATCCGCGACGGGCCGTGCTGCGCATCGTGCTCGGTGGCGCCGCGGGGCTGGCGGCGACGTACGGCATCGGTGTCGCGTTCGGCGTCGGCCTGGGCTGAGCGTCGATCATGGGGGTCAGCCGAGGTAGAGGACGGCGTACGCCGCCAGCCAGTGCTCGACCAGGTAATCCGCGCCGGTCACGACCGGCAGGGCCGCTTCGGCGTGCGCGCGAGCGGCCTCGACGAGCAGGGGCCGCCGCTCGTCGTCGGGCGGCAACACCGCTTCCAGGCGGGTGAACGCGAACGCGCGGTAGAGGTTCAGCCCGTGCAGGTGGGCGATCTGCCCGTCGGTCGGGTCACTGACGACGGCCGGCGTACGCAGTGACAGGGGCAAGACGGGCAGGAACGCCGCGAACCACGAGGCGAACTCGTCGCCGTCGAGCACCGCGGCCATCAGCTCGGCCTCGGTCAGCGCGCCGGACAGGAAGTCCGCGCCGCCCGGTTTCCAGGCCGCCGGGTAGTCACGGTCCTCGCCGAACCACCGCCGCGCCGCCGCGCAGATTGCCGCGTGCAGGTCGGGGCGGTCAGCGGCGTACGGCAGCGCCCGGGCCAACCCGAAAGCGGAGTTCATGTGCGCGCCGTCCCGAGTCGGGTACGTCGCCCGCGGCAGCCAGTCGACGTACAGCTCTGCGATCCGCGACGCCAGCGGCTCCATCGCCGCCGACCAGGCCCCCGCCTCGTCCCAGGACTCCAGCTCGGCCGCGAGCATCAGCGCCCAGCCCCAGCCGTACGGCCGCTCGAACCCGGGCCGTTCGGCGAAGTACGCCGCCTCCACCGCGAGCACAGCCGACGTCAGGTGCTCGTCAAGCACCGCCCGGATCTCGGCGGCCGGTACGGCGGAGGGCACCAGCCGCAGCAGCCGGACCAGGGCCCAATGCATCTCGACCGAGGAGTGCCAGTCGAGGCAGCCGTACAACGCCGGATGCACCTCGCGGGGAGTCGGCCGGTCGTCCGGGCCGTTCATCATGTGCCGGAGGTGGTTCGGGTACTCCAGCCGCACGGCGTCGATGATCGTGCGGGCGTACCCGGCACCGACCGCCGACAGCGGGTCGGTCACACCGCCGCCTCCGCGGAGGGGAGTGCGTCGGCGGTCACACCGCGCCGGCGATCTCCGGCTCCGTCCCGTCGACCGAACGGCGCAGCGCCGCGTGCAGGGACTCCGGCGTCAGCACGCCGAGGAACCGGGACCCGTCGAGCACCGCGACCCAGCCCGCGTCCATCTGCAGCATGGTGGCGAACGCCGACTTCAGCGACGCCTCGGCCGGCACCCAGGCCTCCATCCGGTGGCCGCGGCTGACCACGTCGCCGTCGCCGGTCGCCGCCTCGCGGGAGATCCAACCGTGCAGGTTCTCGTCGCGGTCCAGCACGACGGCCCACCGGGCGTCCTCGCGCTTCATCGCGGCACGAGCGTCGGCGAGGGAGTCGTCCGCGTGGATCACCGGCGGGTGGTCGAGGTCGTCGGCCCCGATGGAGGTCACCGCGAGCCGCTTGAGCCCCCGGTCGGAGCCGACGAAGCCGGCCACGAAGTCGTTGGCGGGGTTGCCGAGCAGGTTGGCCGGGCTGTCAAACTGCTCCAGCTTCGCCGACTGGCTGAGCACCGCGATCCGGTCACCGAGGCGCACCGCTTCCTCGATGTCGTGGGTGACGAACACGATGGTCTTGCGCACCGCCTCCTGCAGACGCAGGAACTCACCCTGCAGCCGCTCGCGGACGATGGGGTCGACGGCGCTGAATGGTTCGTCCATCAGCAGCACGACGGGGTCTGCGGCCAGCGCCCGGGCGACACCTACCCGCTGGCGCTGCCCGCCGGAGAGCTGGTGCGGGTACCGGTCACCGAAGGTCTTGGGGTCCAAGCCGACCAGCTCCATCAGCTCGTCGGAACGGTTGACGATCTTGCGCTTGTCCCAGCCCAGCAGCCGCGGCACGGTGCCCACGTTGTTGCGGATCGACTGGTGCGGGAACAGCCCGACCTGCTGGATCACGTAGCCGATCCGGCGGCGCAGCTGAACGGGGTCGACCTTCGTGACGTCCTCGTCGCCCAGGAAGATCCGCCCGCCCGTGGGCTCGATGACGCGGTTGATCATCTTCATCGTGGTGGTCTTGCCGCAGCCGGACGGGCCGACCAGCACGCACAGCTCGCCGGCCTGGATGTCCAGATCCAGCTCGTCGACGGCGACACTGCCGTCGGCGTACCGCTTGGTCACCTTCTCCAGCCGGATCGGACTGGCCTCGGCGGACTGAGCCTGCTGGGCGCCGCGCTCGGCGGTAGCGTCCACGTGTGCTTCCTCTCGCGTCGTCGTCGGTGACGCTACTGGCCACCGATGCGCCGAACCCGTGGTTCAGCACGAGCTACCTCGAAAGCAATTACGAGACCATCCTCTCCGCTCTGCGTGAGCACGTCATCCTGACCGTGGTTTCGGTGGCGCTCGGCGTGATCGTCGCCTTCCCGCTGGCCGTGCTCGCGCGTCGCTCCCGGGGGCTGTCCGCCGCGATCCTCGGCGGCAGCACCATCGTCTACACGATTCCGTCGCTGGCCATGTTCGCGTTTCTCTTCCCTTTCCTCGGCCTGACCATCGAGCTGGTGATCGTCGGGCTGGCGCTGTACTCGTTGGTGATCCTGGTCCGCAA
Source organism: Geodermatophilaceae bacterium (assembly GCA_013813215.1). Lineage (GTDB taxonomy): Bacteria > Actinomycetota > Actinomycetes > Mycobacteriales > Geodermatophilaceae > JACCSC01. The sequence goes on from JACCSC010000258.1 coordinate 6,569, forward strand.
CTTCCTGGCCGGCCTGCAGGGCGTGCCGGCCGAGGCCCGCGAGGCAGCCCTGGGGATGGGCTACGGCCCGGGCCGGATGCTGTTCCAGGTCGAGATACCGATGGCGCTGCCGACGTTCTTCGCCGGGCTGCGGATCGCGACGGTGTCCACGGTGGCGCTAGCCACCGTCGGAGTGATCGTCGGGTACGGCGGGCTGGGCAACGTGCTCATCTCGGGCTTCAACAACAACTTCTTCCGGGCACCGATCGCCGCGGCCTCCGTTCTCACGGTGCTGCTCGCGCTGGCCCTCGATCTGATCCTGGCCGTCACGGCGCGGCTGCTCACGCCCTGGTCGCGAGGACGGGCGAGCGTATGAGCGCCTTGGGCGACGCCTTCCGGTATCTCAACGATCCGCTCAACTGGACCCGGCCGCGGGGCCTGCTGGAGCTGTTCGTCGAGCACTTGACCATCAGCGGCGTGGCGGTCGGGGCGGCCGCGCTGATCGCCCTGCCGATCGCGATCGCGCTGGGCCACACCGGCCGTGGGGGCGGTTTCACGGTGGCGTTGTCCAACGTCTCTCGCGCCGTCCCGACGCTGGCGCTGCTCACCGTGTTCGCGGTGACACCAATCGGCTTCGGGAACGAGGCGACCACGATCGCCCTCACCTTGTTCGCCATCCCGCCCATCCTGACCAACACCTACGTCGGGTTCCGCGAGGTCGACCGGGACATCCTGGAAGCGGCCGGGGCGATGGGCATGTCGCCCCTGCAGCTCGTCTTCAAGGTCGAACTACCGCTCGCCGTACCGGCGATCATGACCGGCCTGCGCACCTCCGCCGTCCAGGTCGTGGCCACGGCGACGCTCGCCGCCCTGGTCGGTGGCGGCGGTCTCGGCGTACCCATCGCGCTCGGCTTCGGCCAGCAGAACGAGGGGCTGGTCCTCGCCGGGGCCTTGCTCGTAGCACTCCTGGCCCTGCTGGTCGAGGGTGTCCTGGTCCTGCTCTCGCGCTTGGTGTCGCCCAGTTCCGGCCGGGTCAGCGTGCGTCGGCGTCGTCGGGTGGCCGCCGAGCCGCTGTAACCGCAGTCATTGCGAAGTGATATCGGTATGGCCATCGGGGGCGCCTGGCATTGCGCGCGGCGGAGCCCTCGGGTTTGCTTGCGGCCAGCGGGACAATCGCCCCGCCCAGACACGCGTCGTGCCGGCTCGGCTCGACGGGACACAGAAGGCGGGATCGCACATGCGCCTGCGCCCCATGACCCTAGCGGTCGGCGTTCTTTCCCTGGCCCTCGTCGCCACCGGTTGCGGTGAGTCCGGCTCCTCCAACCCCGGCGGCAACGGCGGCTCCGAGACCACAGACGACGGCGGCGGCGGCGGTCAGGCCTGCACGGCCGTCCCCGGCGACGAACTCGTGGTGCTCGAGGACGACCAGAACCTGCAGACCGTCGACAACCTCATCCCGGCCGTCTCCGCGGCGGCCTCCAGTCCTGAACTGATCGCGGCGCTCGACGCGGTGTCGGCCGCCATGGACACCGACACGCTGATCGAGCTGAACGGCCGGATCGCCAACGAGCGGCTCTCCCCGGCCGACGTGGCCGCCGACTTTGTCGAGGAGGCCGGGCTCACCGAGGGCCTAGAGCAGGGCAGCGGCTCGATCACCATCGGGTCCAGCACGTTCCCGGAGACCGAGCTGATGGCCAACATCTACTCCCTCACCCTGGCCGCGGCCGGTTTCGACACCTCGATCCAGTCCGTGGGCAACCGCGAGCTCTACCTGTCCGCGTTGCAGGCCGGCGAGGAGATCCAGGTCTTCCCGGAGTACGTCGGGACGCTGACCGAGTTCCTCAACGTGCAGGCCAACGGGGAGGACGCCGAGCCGCTGGCCAGTGGCGACCTCGACGCGACGGTCGAGGAGCTGACCACCATCGGGGAGACGGTCGGGCTCGTCTTCGGTGCCCCCTCCGAGGCCGCCGACCAGAACGCCTTCGCGGTCAGCCAGGCCTTCGCTGACGAGTACGGCGTCGCCACCCTGTCCGAGCTGGCCGAGGCCTGCTCCAGCGGGCTGATCCTGGGCGGACCAACAGAGTGCCCGACCAGGCCGTTCTGCCAGCTGGGGCTGGAGGAGACCTACGGGCTGAGCTTCGACTCCTTCGTGGCCCTCGACACGGGCGGTCCGCTGACCAAGACCGCGATCAGCACCGGGGACATCACCATCGGGCTGGTGTTCAGCTCCGACGGCAGCCTGGCCTGACCCGCATCAACCGTCGACTCGGCTGAGGAAATCACGGCACAGCGCGACGATCTCCTCAAGGTTGGTCTCCAGCGCCCAGTGCCCGCCGTCGAGCAGGCGTCGGGCAGGTCGCGCAGGTAGGCGCGCGCCGCACCCTCTGGCATGGACCCGTCGTGCGGTCCCCAGGCGATGAGCGTCGGCGGGCGATGCGCGCGCAGGTAGGCCTGCATGGCCGGGAAGTCGGCGAGGGTGCTGGCCTGGTCGCCGAACAGCCCGACGATGATGTCGGTCCTGCGCGGGGCGAGCAGTTGCGCCGACGACAGTGTCCACAGCTCCGGGCTGACCCGCTCGACCAGCCGGCCGGGTAGCTCACCGACGAACTCGTCCTCGTAGATGTCGCCGTTCTGGATGATCAGCGCGGTGACCCGCTCCGGCGCGGCCATTGCCAGCCGGAAGCCGAACTGCGAGCCGCGGTCGTGCAGGTACAGCGCATAGCGGGACAGGCCCATCGTCTACCCGAAGCCAGGCAGGTCCGGGGCGACGAGCCGCCACGTGTCGCCTCGCGCGGCCATGAGGTGGCGGTACTGGAACGACGAGCACGGGTACCCGTGCGGCAGCAGTACCACGGGCGCCTCGGGCGGGCCGGCCTCGCGGTAGAAGACGTCCATCCCGTCGACATCGATCCGTCGGCGGGCTATCGAAACCGGCAGGCGTTACTCCGTTTCCTCGTCAGGTCCAACCACCGGGCGGGAGCTGCTCGCCGGCCGTCACGGCGGCGGCCAGCCGGTTGCCAGGCGGCGCCAGGGGGCAACTCCACTCGGGGTTGTAGGCGCAGGACGGGTGGTAGGCGAAGTTCAGGTCCACCACCAGTTCGCCGTCGGTGCCGCCGAGGTCGGCGCCCTTGACCGTGTCGAGCAGGTAGCGCCCACCGCCGTACGACGTGTCACCGGCTGATCCGTCGCGCAGCGGCAGGAAGACCCCGCCGCCGTACGACGCCAGCCACCACACGTCCAGCGACACCAGGGACCCGAGCGTGACACCGCCGATCCGCTCGAAAGGCACTGTCCCGTCCGAGCCGGTGGCGACCTCCAGCCGCTCGGGATCGGCCGGTTCCAGCCGTACGGCGAAGCGCAGCTCCGGGTCGTAGTCGGCGAACGGCAGACCGGTGAACGAAGCCCGGGCGGCGGGCGTCAACGGCGAGTCCGGGTGCTCGGCGAACAACCGGTCGCGCCCGGACCGCCACTCCCGCCACGCCGCCGCGGGATCGGACGAGGCGCGGACGTTGGCGTACAGCCGGGCCACCTCGCGCCGCCAATCAAGCAGAGCCAGGGTCACGCCCTCAGACTCCACTACCGTCGCTGTCCATGTCGCGCGGAGTGCTCGTCACCGGGGCGTCGCGCGGAATCGGCGCCGCCGTTGCACACGCCTTCGCCGCACTGGGGGACCGGGTGGCGGTGCACCACCGCTCGGCTACCGGCCGGGCGCAGGCGGTCCTCGAGGGACTGCCGGGCCGTGGTCACGTCCTGGTCCGAGCCGACATCGGCGACCCGGCGGCGGTCCCGCCGATGGTCGCCGCCACCGTCGAGGGTCTCGGCCGGATCGACGTCCTGGTCAACAACGCGGCGCTGTTCGTCGACGTCCCGGTCGCGGGCAGCCGACGGCTCGGCCACCCGCTCGTCGACACGTCGTACGACGACTGGGTGGCGGCCTGGCGCCGGACGCTGGAGGTCAACCTGCTGGGGACGGCCAACGTGAGCTGGTGCGTGGCCCGGCACATGCTCGAGACCGAGCCCGCCGACGGCCGGCCGCGGGGGCGAATCGTCAACGTGGGCTCGCGCGGTGCCTACCGCGGTGAGCCCGACGTCCCGGCGTACGGCGCGAGCAAGGCCGGCGTCCACGCGCTCGGCCAGTCACTGGCCCTGGCGCTCGGCGGCGCCGGCATCGCGGTCGCCTCGGTGGCGCCGGGTTTCGTCGCGACGGACATGGCCGCGCAGTCCCTCGACGGGCCGGCCGGCGACCAGGTCAGGGCGCAGAGCCCGTTCGGTCGGGTCGCCGGGCCGGCCGAGGTCGCGGCGGCGGTGATCTATCTGGCCCAGGCCGAGTGGGCCTCCGGTGCGGTTCTGGACCTCAACGGAGCGTCGTACCTGCGCTGAGCCACAGGCACGCTCCGTTGACGGTCTGTGCTCAGGGTACGACGCCGTACCCTGAGCGCCATGCAGGGGCGGCGGCGGCGATTGGTGCGCCTTTTCGCCCTGCTCGTCGGGCTGGCCCTGGCCATCGCCGCGACCGCCACCCTCGTGCTGACCGACGACCAGCAGCTGCTGCAGCTGGCCGTGATCGCCGCGCTCTGGGCCTTCCTCATCGCCGCGTTCGTCGCCGGCCAACGCCGCAGCGCCGACGAGCCGGCAAGCCCGGAGGCGGCGCCGGTGCCTGGCGCCGAACTGGAACTCGCCCAGCGGCGTGAGGTCGAACTGCTCACCGAGGTACGCCTGCGGCGGGAGATCGAAGGCAGCCTGCTGGCCGGCATCCATGCCCTGCGTGAGGACATGACGCGGATGCGCAACGACACGGCCCGGATGCGTGAGGACACCGCCCGGCTGCGGCACGACATCCTCGAGCGCTGGGACGGCGAACTGCACGTCGAACGGATCGCGGTGCGCGCCGAGTCGACCCGGTTCAGCGGCCTGGGCTCGACGTTCGCGGCGCTGCAGGACGAGGCCCGCCGCCTGCAGGACGACGGGCGGTCCCGGCGGGAGGTGACCGGGTCACCGCCCGCGGACGAGCCTCGGCCACCACGGGATGACTTCGATGCCGCCAGCACCATCGAGTTCAGCCTGATCCCGCAGCCGGCCGCGCGGGTGCCCCCGGCCGAGAGGCCGGTGGCAGCGACCGGTTCGAACCCCGCCGCAGTGACCGGCCCGCTGTACGGCGGGCCTGCGGGCGTCGAGGACTACGAAACGGCGGAGTTCCCTCGGATCCCGTTGGGCGAGCCACCGGCTCCTGCGCGGGCCGAGGGGTCGCCGGGCGAGGGGTCGCCGGACAAGGGCCGGCGGCGCTTCCGGCACGAGGCCGACGATTCGAACGGCACTGTGGACGCCGCCGCGCTGCTCCGCCGGCTGCAGGCCGAGCCCGCCGCGGGCCAGGCACCACGACGGCGCCGGGCTCGCGCCGACGACGAGTCGAATGACGTACTGGCCCGGCTGATCGGCGAGCGCGCTGGCTGACCCCGCGACCGGGCCGCCCCGCCGATCAGCCTGACCGTCGGTCGCGGTCAGGCCTGGGCTAGCACGGCCTCGATCTCCAGGCTGATCGCGATCTTGTCGCCGACCACGACACCGCCGCCGTCCAGCGGCATCTTGATGTCCACCCCGAAGTCGTTGCGGTTGATGGACGTGGTCGCGGTGAACCCGGCGCGGGTACCGCCCCACGGGTCGCCGCCGACGCCGCCGAACTCCACGTTCAGCGCGACCGGCCGGGTCACCCCGTGCAGGGTGAGCTCACCGTCGATCACGTAGTCGCCGCCCTCGCCCCGCACGCCGGTCGAGCGGTAGGTCATCGTCGGGTAGGACGCGATCTCGAAGAAGTCCTTGCTGCGCAAGTGGTTGTCGCGGGTCTCGTCACGGGTGTCGATCGACTCCAAGTCGATCTCGGCGGTCACCCCGGAGGCGCGCAGGTCATCGCCGACGGTGACGGTCCCGCTGAACGTCCGGAAGGTGCCCCGGACCTTGCTGACCATGAGGTGCCGCACGGAGAAGGACACCTCGGAGTGCGACGGGTCGATGGTCCAGGTGCCGGCCCGCAGGCCCTCGATGGTGGGAAGCGTGGTGGTCACGCGATCTCCTTCATGTCAGTGGTTGAACTGTCAACCTTGATGATGGTGGCAAGAAGTTGAACTGTCAACGTATTCCGTGCAACGCGGTTAGACTGGCGACGTGTCCGAACCCCGCTGGCTGACCAGCGAGCAGATGCGCGCCTGGCGCGGATACCTCGGCCTGGTCCGAGTGCTGGACGACCGGCTCAGCCGTGACCTGCAGGAGCGGTCGGGCTTGTCCATGGCCGACTACGAGATCCTGGTGCGGCTGTCCGAGGCGCCGGAGCGTCGGCTGCGGATGACCGAGCTGGCACAGGCCGCGATGGTCTCCAAGAGCCGGCTGTCCCACCAGTTGACCCGGATGGAGTTGCGCGCGCTGGTCCGCCGCGAGGGGTGCCCGAGCGACGGGCGCGGGACATTCGCCGTCCTGACCCAGCAGGGGTACGCCGTCCTCGCGGCGGCCGCTCCCGGGCACGTCGCCTCGGTGCACGAGCACCTGCTCGACCGGCTCACCCCCGAGCAGGTCAGCACCTTGGGCGACCTGTCCGAAGCCGTGCTGGTCCACCTGCCGCCGCCCAGCGGGCCGCGCTGTCCGCCGGGACGCGCCGGCCGGGAGGCGGTGGCGGTGGCCGACGAGCGGGCCTGAGCCCGCACGGTACGTTCGGTGGCCATGAGCACGCTCGCCGAGCCGGCACCCAGCGAGACCGCCGGGCGGTCGCCGGCCGGCGCGCCGATCACGGTCGACCTGTTGCTCGTCGGCGCCGGACCGGTCGGCCTGTACGGCGCCTACTACGCCGGGTTCCGCGGCTTGTCCGTCGCCCTGATCGACTCGCTGCAGGAGGCCGGCGGCCAGATCACCGCGATGTACCCCGAGAAGATGATCTTCGACGTCGCCGGGTTCCCGGCGATCAAGGGCCGTGACCTCGTGGCCGGGCTGGTCGAGCAGGCGGCGCCGTTCGCCCCGACGTACCTGCTGGGCCAGCAAGCCGTCTCGCTGCACCGCGGCGCCGGCGACGGGGTGCTCGTCGTCGGCAGCGACGGCGGGACGACGGTGCGCTGCAAGTCGGTGATCATCAGCGGCGGGATCGGCACGTTCACCCCGCGCCCGTTGCCGGCCGGCAGCGAGTACGAGAACCGGGGCCTGCACTACTTCGTACCCGCGCTGGGCGTGCACGCCGGCAAGGACGTGGTCATCATCGGCGGCGGGGACTCGGCGTTCGACTGGGCGCTGAACCTGCAGCCGATCGCCCGCAGCGTGACCCTCGTACACCGCCGGACCGCGTTCCGGGCCCACGCGCACACCGTGTCGCTGGTCGGGGCCACCGACGTCGAGATCATCACCGAGGCCCAGGTCACCGCGGTCCGTGGCGCCGACCAGGTCGAGGAGGTCGACATCCTGGTCGGGCCGGCCAAGGGCGAGAAGGTGGTGCGCACCCTCCCGGCGCAGACGCTGATCGCCGCCCTCGGGTTCGTGGCCAACATCGGCCCGCTCACCTCCTGGGGCTTCACCATCGAGCACAACCGGCACATCCCCGTCGACACCGCCATGCGTACCGACGTCGAGGGCGTGTTTGCCGCCGGCGACATCGCCGACTACCCGGGCAAGGTGCGGCTGATCTCGGTCGGGTTCGGGGAGGTGGCGACGGCGGTCAACAACGCCGCCGTACTCATCGATCCCGCGGCGCACCTGTTCCCGGGGCACTCCAGCGACGCGCCCGCGGTCTGATGCTCGACGGTCACCTGCTGATCGACGCCCACCTGCACGCCGCGGCCCAGCCGACCCTGAAGCTGGCCTGGCGGCAGTGGGCCAGCGACTTCGGCGACACCGGGGACCTGGCGCTGGCCTACCGGTCCGACGGCTACATCGACCCGGCCGGCTTCAGCGCCCTGCTGGCGGCCCAGGGCGTCGACCGCGCGTTCCTGCTGTGCGAGTACAGCCCCAAGGCGACCGGCATCCAGCCGATCGAGGACCTGCTGCCGATCACGGCGCACGACGCGGATCGTTTCCGGATCATCGCGAACCTGAACCCGCACCTGCACTTCCCGGTCGTGGAGGAGGTGCAGCGCCAGTTCGACCTGGGCGCGGTGGCGTTGAAGCTGCATCCTGTGCACGGCGGCTTCCCGGCCGACGACCGGGCGCTGTACCCGGCGTACGAGTTGTGCCGCGCCGCCGGCCGGCCGGTCGTGCTGCACTGCGGGACCAGCACCTTCCCCGGCTCGATGAACCGCTACGGCGACCCGTCGTACCTCTTGGACGTGCTGCGGGACTTCCCCGGGCTGGACGTCGTCCTGGCCCATGGCGGTCGGGGCTGGTGGTACGACGCGGCGGCCTTCCTCGCCCTGTCCAACCCGAACGTGTGGATCGAGCTGTCCGGGCTGCCGCCGGCCCGGTTGCCGGAGTACTACCGCCGGTCGAACTTCGCCCGGCTGTGCCGCCGGTTCGTCTTCGGTACAGACTGGCCGGGCGTCCCGAGCATTGCCGGCAACGCCCGCGCGGTCGCTGCGCTGTGCCCGGACGAGGAGACCGTGGGGCTGGTCCTGGGCGGCAACGCCCGGCGGATCTATCTCAGGGAGGATTCCTGATGCAGGGAGTGCCCGCGCACGATCTGACCGACGAGGAACTCGAACGCCAGGGCCTGCACGCCCATGCCACCCGGCACTGGGTCTTCCTGCACGGGACGGCCGAGCAGTTCCGCACGCACACGAACCGGATGCTCGAGTTGGAGCAGGAGTACCTGCGCCGCCACCCGCAGCGGACCTGGCAGGGAGTCGGCGGTGGTCCGGAGGCGGTCGAGCCGGTGACGTCGCGGATTCGAGACCTGGTGCACACGTTCGTCCAGGAGATCGACTACCTGCTGGGCGACGCGGACGAGCCCGCGAGCGGACCCGGCCCGGCCGAGGCCACCCTGCTCGCCCGGATCGCCGGGGGACCTGGGGGGCGCATGCACAAGCTCGCCGTACACCAGCTGGCCCGCGAACTCGGGGCACATCCCCGCGCGGTGGCGCAGCTGTACAAGTCCGACCCGCCGCTACTGGCCGCTTCGGGCGAGGACCGGGCGCTCACCGACGCGGGCCAGGCCTGGCTGGCGGCGGCCCACCCATGACGCGCCCCTTCCCGACGATCAAGAACTTTCCCCGTGTCGCGATCGGGCGTGTCCGGGCGAATCGGACCGGGAAACTTCTTGATCGCCAGGTGAGGTGGGGGGGAGGAGCGGTGCCATGAGTGGCGCGTGGTTGGTCGACGGCGTACGGACACCGATCGGGCGGTACGGCGGGGCGCTGTCCGGCGTCCGGCCCGACGACCTGGCCGCGCTCGTCGTGCGGGCGGTGGTGGAGCGCTCCGGCGTACCGGCCGACGCCGTGGACGAGGTGATCCTCGGTTGTGCGAACCAGGCTGGTGAGGACAACCGCAACGTGGCCCGGATGGCTGCGCTGCTGGCCGGCCTGCCCGACAGCGTCCCGGGCTTCACGGTGAACCGGCTGTGCGCGAGCGGGCTGACCGCGGTCGGTACGGCGGCCGCCCTCGTCGAGTCCGGCCAGGCCGACATCGTCGTCGCGGGTGGCGTCGAGTCGATGACCCGCGCCCCCTGGGTGTTGGCCAAGCCGGCCAAGGCCTGGGGCCGTCCCGGCGAGTTGGTCGACACCTCGCTGGGCTGGCGGTTCGTCAACCCGCGGATGCGCGAGGTGGACGGCGGGCAGGCCACGATCTCCATGGGGGAGACCGCGGAGGAAGTGGCCGCGCTGGACGGGATCAGCCGGGAGGACTGCGACGCCTTCGCGTTGCGCAGCCACCAGCGCGCCGTGGCCGCGGCCAAGAACGGCCGCTTCGACGCCGAGTTGCTGCCCGTGGAGACGAAGGCCGGGACGGTGGCCGCGGACGAGGGACCGCGGGCCGACACCGATGTGACCCGACTGGGCTCGCTGAAGCCGGCGTTCCGCACCGGCGGCATCGTCACGGCCGGCAACTCCAGCTCGCTGAACGACGGCGCTGCGGCGATCGTCGTGGCCAGCGAGGAGGCAGTCCAGCGACACGGGCTGACGGCGCGCGCCCGCGTACTGGGCTCCGCCTCGGCCGGCGTGCCGCCGCACCTCATGGGTCTGGGCCCGGTCCCGGCCACCGAGAAGCTGCTCGCCCGGCTCCGGCTGGCGGTCGCCGACGTGGAGGCCGTCGAGCTGAACGAGGCCTTCGCCGCCCAGGCGCTGGCCTGCGTACGCCGGCTCGGGATCGATCCGGACATCGTGAACGCCGACGGTGGCGCGATCGCCTTGGGCCATCCGCTGGGCTGCAGCGGGACGCGGATCCTGGTCACCCTGCTCGGGCGGCTGGAACGCGACGACGTCCGTACCGGCCTGGCCACCATGTGCGTCGGGGTCGGCCAGGGAACGGCGCTGGTGATCGAGCGTGGCTGATGCGCCGCCCATGGTCATGTCGCGTCGAGCGCCCGCCAGGCCTGCTGGGCGGCCAGCCGCAGCTCGTCGTGGCGTTCGCGAAAGCGGACCGCCGCGGTGTCGCCGGGCCACGGTTGGGGGAGCAGCTCCCGCGGGAGCGCCGGGTCGATCTGCGGGAAGCGCCGCCACCGGTGCACCAGGCCGACCTGGGCGGCCAGCGGATCGGCGCCGTCCGACGCCTCGACTCCGGCGAGGAACTCGCGGTACGCCGACGCGATCGCCGGCACGTCCCAGGCCGTGTGGATCATCGCCTGCGGGTCGCCGTACTCGTGACGGGCGAGGAAGCAGTACGCGTCGGTCAGGCCCGCGTCCTCGAGTACCCGGCGTACCTCGCCCAACCGGTCCGCCCGGGGACTGACCCAGAGGCCAGGCGCCAGGACGCCAAGGCCGGCCCACGACAGCCGGCTCTGCACGTGATGGCGGGCCCGCCGATCGACGTCCGGTATCCGGGCGTGGACGACGAGCCAGCGCCCCTCCCACTCCTGCTGCGAGCCTCTGAAGCCGTAGATCCGCTCGGCCCCGTCGCCGAGCAGGGTGGCCGCGTCGGCGGTCAACGCCCACCGCGTACGCCGCCCCTGGCGCTCGGCGGCCAGCCAGCCCGCGGCCGCGGTGCGCATCACGGCCTGGCGGGTGGCCTTCTCCTCGATCCCGAACCGGGCGAGGACGTCGATCAGCGAGGCGGTCCAGGCGTGACCGCCGCAGGGCAGCACGAGCTCGCCGAGCACGGTGAGGAGCAGGCCGCGAGCACTCGGCGAGCCGCCGGCCAGCTGCCTTGAGAACACCGGCGGCACGGGCATCAGGGTCCCTTCGACGATCTACAAGTCTTGGCAGGTTCGCAACGATAGTGTAGAACGAAGGGTACGCGACCTCGAGGAGAATCCCGTGTCTGTCGACGACCGGACGGGTTCCGCGCCGTCCCCCACCGGTCCGCTGAGCCGGATCGACTACAGCGAGCGGATCCCGAACAACGTCAACCTGGCTGGCGACCGCCGGCTGCAGCGCGCGCTGGAGAGTTGGCAGCCGAAGTTCCTGGACTGGTGGCGCACCCTGGGTCCGACGCTGCCGACGAAGGACGTCTACCTCCGTACGGCGATCGCCGTGGGGCGTGACGGCTGGGCGCACTTCGACCACGTTCCGATGGAGGAGTACCGCTGGGGCATCTTCCTGGCCGAGCGGGACCCCGACCGGGTCGTCTCCTTCGGTCAGCACAAGGGCGAGCCGGCCTGGCAAGAGGTGCCGGGGGAGTACCGCGCGGAGCTGATGCGGCTGATCACCGTGCAGGGCGACACCGAGCCCGCCTCGGTCGAGCAGCAGCGCATCCTCGGCGACACCGCACCGTCCATCTACGACCTGCGCAACCTGTTCCAGGTCAACGTCGAGGAGGGTCGCCATCTGGGCGATGGTCTACCTGCTGCAGGCTTACTTCGGGCGGGAGGGCCGGGCCGAGGCCGAGCAGCTGCTCAAGCGCAATTCCGGGGACCTGGACTCGCCGCGGATCCTCGGCGCGTTCAACGAGTCGACCACCGACTGGCTGCAGTTCTTCATGTTCACCTACTTCACCGACCGCGACGGGAAGTACCAGCTCGGCACGTTGAAGGAGTCGGCGTTCGACCCGCTGGCCAGGACCTGTGAGTTCATGCTCAAGGAGGAGGCCCACCACATGTTCGTGGGCACCACCGGCGTACAGCGCACGGTCGAGCGGACCGCGGCGGTCATGGCCGAGCACGGCACCGTCGACGTCCTCCAGTACGGCGCCATCCCGCTCGACGTCATCCAGAAGTACCTGAACTTCCAGTTCTCGGTCTCGATGGACCTGTTCGGCTCCGAGCGCTCGACCAACGTGGCGGCGTACTACACCGCGGGGCTCAAGGGCCGCTGGCAGGAGACGCGGCGCAAGGACGACCACGTCCTGCTCGACGCGACCCGCGAGGTCAACTTCGTCCAGGACGGCGAGATCCGCTCCGAGACCGTCGCGATGTTGACCGCCCTGAACGCCGACCTGCGCGACGAGTACGTCGCCGACTGCGAGAACGGCATCCGCCGCTGGAACCAGGCGCTGGAGGACGCGGGGCGCTCGGAGCGGCTGTACCTGCCGCACGAGGGTTTCAACCGCAAGGTCGGGGCGTACGCCGGACATCACGTCAGTCCTGAGGGTCAGGTGCTCACCGACGCCGAGTGGGGGGCAGGCGCTGACGGTTGGCTGCCCAACGACTCCGACCGGGCCGCCGTCGCCGGGCTGATGGTGCCCCACTACGAGTACGGCGAGTTCGCGAGCTGGATCGCCCCGCCCAAGGTGGGGATCAACGACCAGCCGGTCGAGTTCGATTACGTCCATTTGCAGGAAGAAGCCCTGGCGTGACCGTGCCCGTCGACTTCGACACCGCGCCCGAGCGGTACAAGCACTGGCGGCTGGACTTCGACGGCGAGATCGCCACGCTGACCCTGGCGGTGGATCCCGACGGTGGCCTGGTGCCCGGATATGAGCTGAAGAGCAATTCCTATGACCTCGGCGTGGACATCGAGCTGTACGACGCCGTGCAGCGGCTGCGCTTCGAGCACCCCGAGGTGAAGGCGGTCGTCGTCACCGGCGGGCTCGACAAGATGTTCTGCGCCGGGGCGAACATCAAGATGTTGGCCCAGTCCCCGCACGCCTGGAAGGTCAACTTCTGCAAGTTCACCAACGAGACCCGCAACGGGATCGAGGACGCCACCGAGCACTCGGGGCAGACCTGGATCGCCGCGGTCAACGGCACCGCGGCGGGCGGCGGCTACGAGCTCGCATTGGCCTGCGAGCAGATCGTGCTCATCGACGACGGGTCCTCGGCGGTGTCCCTGCCCGAGGTGCCGCTGCTCGGCGTACTGCCCGGCACCGGCGGGCTGACCCGCGTGGTGGACAAGCGGCTGGTCCGCAAGGACCACGCCGACGTCTTCGCCACCAAGTCCGAGGGCATTCGCGGTGAGCAGGCAGTGCGCTGGCGGCTGGTCGACGAGAGCGTGCCGCGCCAGCGGTTCACCGAGACGGTGACCGCACGGGCCCACGCCGCGGCTGAGTCCTCGGCCCGGCCCGGTGGCTCCGGGGTGGTGCTGACGCCGCTGGAGCGGACTGTCGACGGCGACACGATCAGCTATCCGCACGTCGAAGCCCGCATCGACCGGGCCGCGCGACGGGTGGACATCACGGTGTCCGGACCGAGCGCGCCGCCGCCGGACGATGCCGACGCCGTACGGGCACAAGGCGTCGACTGGTGGCCGATGGCGGTGACCCGCGCGCTGGACGACCTGATCCTGCGGCTGCGGACGAACGAGTTAGAACTCGGGACCTGGGTCCTGCGTACCGCCGGCGACAGCGACGCGGTGCTGGCCTATGACGCGCAGCTCACCGGGCTGGCCGAGGACTGGTACGTCGCCGAGGTGACGCACTACGTGAAGCGGACCCTCAAGCGGTTGGACGTGACGAGCCGCACCCTGATCGCGGTGATCGAGCCGGGCAGCTGCTTCGCCGGCCTGCTGCTCGAACTCGCCTTGGCCGCCGACCGGCAGTACATGCTCGACGGTGTCTACGAGGACCGCGACGAGCAGCAGTCGCCCGCGCAGATCGTCGTGACCGCAGCGAACGACGGCGTACTCCCGATGGGCAACGCGCTGTCGCGGCTGGAGTCCCGGTTCTGGCGGCGCGAGGACGAGCTGGCCGCCGTACGCAAGGCCGTCGGTGAACGGCTGGACGCCCCGGCCGCCGAGGAGCTGGGCCTGGTCACGATGGCCCTGGACGACATCGACTTCGCGGACGAACTGCGGATCGTGCTGGAGGAGCGGGCCTCGCTCTCGCCCGACGCGCTGACCGGCATGGAGGCCAATCACCGCTTCGTCGGGCCGGAGACGATCGAGACGAAGGTCTTCGGCCGGCTCACTGCCTGGCAGAACTGGATCTTCACCCGGCCCAACGCGGCCGGCCCGGAAGGTGCGCTGCGCCGCTTCGGGACCGGCCAGCGGGCCGCGTTCGACGTGGGTCGCGTCTGATGCCGTACGTGATCGCCGAGCCGTGCATCGACGTGATGGACAGGTCCTGCATCGAGGAATGCCCCGTCGACTGCATCTACGAGGGCGGACGCAAGCTCTACATCAACCCCAAGGAGTGCATCGACTGCGGCGCCTGTGAACCGGTCTGCCCGGTCGAGGCGATCAGCCAGGACCGCCGGGTGCCGACCGAGTACGGCGAGCACGTCGAGGACAACGTCCGCTTCTTCACCGAGATCCTGCCGGGCCGCGATGCGCCGCTGGGGTCCCCCGGTGGCGCCTCCGCGCTCGGCCCGGTCGCGGCGGACACCCCCATGGTTACCGAACACCCCTGAGCCGCAGGCGGGGGAACGAAGCTCAGCCGCTCTTGCGTCGGTGCGTTCGCCTTCCGGTCGCGACGCGCTGGGTCTCGTGCACAGATCCCTCGGCCTGCGAAGTTTCCTCGTGCAGATGCGTCCGGTTCTTCTTGCGTTCCAGCGCCTGCCGGAAGGCGTCCTTCACGTCGGCCGGTGCTGTCCCGTCGTCTGCGTTCTCGGCTTTGTCGTCGGCCATGACCCCAGCCTGACACGTGGCCAGTCGTCGCGACCACCCTGCCTCACCGCAGGTGCAGCAGGCCGCCGTTCGTGGGCGTGAATCCGCAGGCGTCGTAGTAGAACGGCCGCAGCTCGTCGTCGAAGTCGACGTGCAGCGTCTCGCAGCCCGCCCGCCGGGCGCCGTCGGCGGCTGCCTGCACGAGTCGGGTCCCGATCTGCTGCCCACGGGCGGACGCGGCCACCATCACGTCCTGGATCCAGGCGTGCACCAGCCCGTCCCAGAGGACGTTGACGAACCCGACGAGCTCCTCGCCGGAACGAGCGATGCACCAGCCCAGGCTGTGCGCCTCGACCAGCCGGCGCCACGGCCACTCCTCGTCGGCGTACACCCGGGTCCCGAACGCCTCGGCGTGCAGCCGGTTCACCTC
>JACCSC010000265.1 GCA_013813215.1 Geodermatophilaceae bacterium
TCGGCGTACGGCACGAGCAGGCCACCGTGTACGCCGCTGACGGCCTGGCCCGCGCCACCGGCGGCCTCGGGGTCGCCATGGTGACGACAGGCCCGGGCGCGGCCAACGCGGTGGGCGCGTTCGGCGAGGCCGCGGCCTCCCGGTCACCGGTGCTGCTGATCGCCACCGAGATCCCGAGCGCGCTGTCCCGCGCGGGCGTGGTGCGCGGTGTGCTGCACGAGTCCCACGACCAGGCAGCGATGTTCGCGCCGCTGGCCAAGGCCGTCTTCACCCCACGAACGCCGGAAGCGGCCAGCCGCGATGTGGCCGAGGCCATCCGGCTGGCGACCACCAGCCCGCGGGGACCGGTCTACCTCGACGTACCCACCGACCTGCTGGCCCGCGAGGCTCCCGCCCTGCACCCGACGGCGTCGCCGGAGCCGGTCGGTCCCGACGTGGAAGAACTGGTCGCCGAGGTGACGGCCTCGGAGCGCATCGTGATCTGGGCCGGCGGCGGCGTCGTCGAGGCCGGCGCACAGGCCGAGCTGGGCGAGCTGGCGACCCGGCTGGGTGCGCCGGTGGTCACGAGTTGGGCCGGCCGCGGGGTGCTCCCGCCGGAGCACCCGTGGCTGGTGGGCGCTCCGCCGCACGAGCCGGCCGTGGCCGCGCTGATCGCCGAGGCCGACTTGCTGCTGGCCGTTGGCAGCCGCTTCGACGCCACGACCACCCGGAACTGGTCGATGCCGATGAGCGCCCGGTTGGCCGTGGTCAACATCGACGGCCGGGCACTGGACGTCAACTACCGCCCCGACGTTGCGGTCGAGGGCGACGCCCGAGCGGTCTGCGCCGAACTGCTGGCCCGCGTCCCGGCCCGGTGCCCGGCCAACCCGGTCCCGGGCATCCGGCAGATCGTCCGGAACGGTCTGGCCGGGGAAAGCCGCAACGCCGAGCCGCTGCGCCTGCTCGCCGCCGTCGAGGCTGCGATCGGTCCGGAGACGGTCGTGCTCGCCGACATGGCTCTGCCCGGCTACTGGTGGATCGGGTACGGGACGGTGCACGGCTCGCGCCGGGTCCAGTACCCGATGGGGTGGGGCACCCTCGGGTACGCCGTACCCGCCGCGATCGGGGCGGCCACCGCCCGGCCCGCGTTGGTCCTCTGCGGCGACGGCGGCCTGGCCATGGGGCTCGGCGAGCTGGCGACGTACGTTCAGGAAAAGTTGCCCATCACGCTGCTCGTCGTCGACGACGGCGGCTACGGGATGCTGCGCTACGACCAGCTGCGCGCCGGTGACGAGCACCGCGGCGTCGACCTGCACAACCCGGACTGGGCGCTGCTCGGGGCGGCGTTCGGGATCCCCACCACGGTTCTCGACGGCGTCGACGAGCGGCTGGCCCCCGCGTTGCGCGACGCGATCGCGAGCCGGCGCCCTCAGCTGGTCGTCGTCCGCGCCCGCTTCATCCCGCCACGCACCACATCGCCGCGCTGGGCGGACTGACCCGACCCGGCTTGCGATGGGCTCCTACGATCGGGGCATGGTCACGCCCGCCACCCTGTCGCCACCCCGACCGGTCCCGCCGGCCATCCCGCGCCCGGAGTACGTCGGGCGCCGCCGACCGGCGCCGTACACCGGCCCCGAGGTACACGACCCCGAGACCGTCGCCCGGATCCGCGTCGCGTCCCGGCTCGCCGCGCAGGCGCTGGCCGAGGTCGGTCGGCACGTGGCCCCAGGGGTGAGCACCGACGAGCTGGACCGGATCGGCCACGAGTTCATGGTCGAGCGCGGCGCCTACCCCTCGACCCTGGGCTACAAGGGCTTCCCCAAGTCGCTGTGCACCTCGGTGAACGAGGTGATCTGCCACGGCATCCCCGACTCCACGCGGCTCGCCGAGGGCGACATCGTGAACATCGACATCACCGCCTTCCTGGACGGCGTGCACGGCGACACCGACGCGACCTTCGCCGTCGGCAAGGTCGACGAGGACTCGCGCCTGCTGATCGAGCGGACCCGCGAGGCGATGCTGCGCGGCGTACGCGCGGTCAAGCCGGGTCGGCCGATCAACGTCATCGGCCGGGTCATCGAGGCCTACGCCAAGCGCTTCGGGTACGGCGTCGTGCGCGACTTCACCGGCCACGGCATCGGCACGGCGTTCCACTCCGGGCTGGTGATCCTGCACTACGACGAGCCGGCGGCGGACACCGTGCTCGAGCCGGGCATGACGTTCACGATCGAGCCGATGCTCACTCTGGGCACGGTCGACTACGACATCTGGGACGACGGCTGGACGGTGGTCACCAAGGACGGCCGGCGCAGCGCGCAGTTCGAGCACACCGTCCTGGTCACAGACGACGGCGTCGAGATCCTCACCCTCCCGTAGGGTCGCCGGGTGTCTGCCGAGAGCCTCGGTTCCGTCGGCTCGGCCCGGACCGCCGTGGTGTGGTCGGTGCTCGGCGCGGAGCTGGCCCGGCGCGGTGCCGGCCAGCTGGACATCGTCGACGTAGGCGGGGGTACGGGCGGGTTCGCCGTACCGCTGGCCGAGCGGGGCCACACGGTCACTGTCGTCGACCCGAGCCCGGACGCGCTGGCCACCCTGGGCCGCCGGGCCCTCGCGGCCGGGGTCGCGGCGCGGATCCGCGCCGTCCAGGGCGACAGCGACACCCTGCTCGACGTCGTCGGCGCGGCCAGCGCCGATCTGGTGCTCGGGCACAGCGTGCTGGAGGTCGTCGAGGACCCGGCCCGGACACTGACCGGGCTGGCCGCAGTGCTTCGGCCGACCGGTGCGCTGAGCCTGCTGGTCGCCAACCGCGCCGCCGCGGTCCTCGCGCGCGCCCTCGGCGGCCATCTCGCCGACGCCCAGCGCGCGCTGCACGACCCCGATGGACGGTGGGGTGACGCCGACGGCGCCGCCCGTCGCTTCGACGCCGACCGGCTGCTCGACCTGGTCACCGCGGTCGGCCTCCGAGTGGAGGGATTGCACGGCGTTCGGGTCGTCGGCGACCTCGTCCCCGGATCGGTCGCCGACAGCTCGGGCGACGCGCTGCGGACCCTGGAGCTGGCCCTGTCCGCGATGCCGCCCTACCGGGACATCGCCAGCCAGCTGCACGTCCTCGCCCGCCGGATGTGAGCGCACACCCGCTGCTGGAGAGCACCTCGGTCGGGGACCTACGCCGCTACCTCGACACTGTCGGCACTGTCTTCCGGGTCTTCGACCGGCAGGACTCCGGCTGCGTGTCGTACGGCGTCGCGGTCGACGCCGAGCGCTGGTTCGTCAAGACCTCGACGACGCCGCCCGCGCGGCGGGCGCTGGGCCGGGCGGTGACGTTCCACGCCGCGGTACGGCACCCGGTGATCATCGGGCTCCGCGCGCGGTTCGTCGCCCGAGCCGAGCCCGTCCTGGTCTACCCGTGGGTCGACGGCGTCCTGCTCCACCACGCCACGGTCGACCGGGGGCTGCCGCGACGGGACCCGGCCAGCGCGTGGTCGCGGTTTCGCCAGCTGCCGGTCGCGCAGGTCGAGGCCGCGATGGACGCGATCTTCGACGCGCACCTGGCGGTGGACCGAGCCGGTTTCGTGGCCAGCGACCTGTACGACGGCTGCTTCCTGTACGACTTCAAGCGACGACTGATGCGGCTGCTCGACTTCGACGAGTTCCGCCCGGGGCCGTTCGTCGCGACCGAGCCCCCTTGCGGGTCAAGCCGGTTCATGGCTCCCGAGGAGGTGCTGGGCGGGACGTTCGACCGCCGCACCACGGTCTTCACCCTCGGGCGCGCCGCGCGGCTGCTGCTGGACGCCGGCGACGACGAGGCGGCCTGGCGGGGGACCGCTCGCCAGCTCGCGGTCCTGCACCGGGCCACCCGGCATGACCCGGCCGACCGGTACGCCGACGTCGGCGACCTCGTCGCGGCCTGGCGCGCCACCCAGGCGTGAACCGGGGGTCGGCCGCGCCAGCGCCAGAATGGGCGCGTGAAGGAGATCAGGGTCCGCTCCACGAAGTGGGACGGCGCACTGCACAAGGACTTCACGGCCCTGGAACTCGGGACGGATCGGCATGGTCGTTGGCTCTGGTTGCCTGAGGGCAGCCCGGTGCGTACTCCCGTCGTCACCTTCCCGGCCGGCGCCGGCCTCCGATTGGTTCCGGAGCACACCTGGTGGACGGCGTGGTTCATCCCGGGCCGAGTGGAGTGCGGTCGCCAGGGGCAGTTGTACGTCGATGTCTGCACCCCGGCCGAGTGCACCGGCGATCTGATCGAGTTCGTCGATCTCGACCTGGACGTCGAACGGCTCGGCGAGGGGCAGGTCTGCGTCCTCGACGAAGACGAGTTCGAGGCCAACCGCCACCGCTACGACTACCCGGCCGAGCTGGTCGACCGCGCACTCCGGACGTGTGGTGAGGTGCTGGCGGCGGTGCGAGGGGCGGAACCGCCCTTCGGGGGCGAGCATCTGCGCTGGCTGGCGGTGGCCACTCGGTCGTGACCGGACGGCGGTGGAGAACTGTCGGCAGCGAGCAGTAGAGTTCGAACACGCATTCGATAGAGGGACCATGGTCGGGACAGCTTCGCCGAGCGACGAGGGCTGCCGGTTCCTGCATGTGGACATGGACGCCTTCTTTGCCAGCGTCGAGATCCGCCGCCGCCCGGAGCTGCGCGGCAAGCCGGTCATCGTCGGCGGGGACGGCAACCGCGGGGTGGTCA
>JACCSC010000297.1 GCA_013813215.1 Geodermatophilaceae bacterium
GCTGGAAGATCCCGCCTGATTTCGGCCGGTCGGCGGATGGTTGCTCGGGGCTCTGCGGCTACGTCGAGACCGGCGTCGAGGACGCGGTCTTCCCGCCGTGGTCGTGGGTGCTGGAGAACGTCATTGCCCCGAACCTCACGGCGTTCGGCTACCTCACCCTGCTCACGGAGTTCCTGCTCGCCGCCCTGCTGTTGTCCGGGACGCTGACCAGAGCGGTGGCCCTGCTGGGTATCGGCCAGAGCCTCGCGATCGGGCTCACCGTCGCCAACGCCGAGGGTGAGTGGTATTGGAGCTACCTGCTGATGGCGGCGCTGCACGTCGCGATCTTCGCGATGGCGGCGGGCCGTTTCTACGGCGTGGACGCGCTGCTGCGCCGGCGACCCAACCGGCCCCGCTGGCTGGAGCTGGCCACATGAGCCGCCGGGTCGGGCTCATCGTGGCGGCCGTCGTCGCGGCGTACGGCGCGGTGATGATGCTTGTCAACGCCCGCAACGGCCTGTTCCCCACCAGCTACACCCAGGACTGGGTGCTCATCGGCGGGAGCACCGACTTTCCCGGGGACTTCGGCCGCAGCGTGTTCGCTGGCTCGATCGGCCTGGGCTTGCTGTTCTTGCTCGTAGCCGCCGCGGTGGCCGTGACCGCCGGGAGCGCGGTGGCCCGGATCGTCGGGGCCGTCGCCCTGCTCGTTGCGCTGGTCCTGCTCGTGCTCTACGACGACGGCGGGAACCTGCTGGCCGCCAAGCCCGCCGGCGCCGCCGTCCTCGCCGCGGTCGGGCTGTTCCTCCTCGCCTCGCCGCTGCTCTCGCACGAAAGGGCCGACTCCCGAGCCGGGGTCCCGTCCTCATGAACCCGCTGCTGGTGGCGCGGTGAGCCGGGTGCAGTTGCTCGACGCCTCGAGCGCACCGCTGACCGCTCGCCGCCACTACGCGGCGGGCGACCCGGGGCCGTTGGTCGCGGCACTGGCCACCGTCCCGGAGCTGCTGGAGGTCGCGCTGCCGTTCCTGTCCACTGTGCTAGGCGCCTCGGCGTTGGACGTCCGGACCAAGGAGATCGTCATCGTGCGTACGTCGGCGCTGTTGCGGTGCGGATATTGCGTGGACGGCCATTCGGTGGTGGCGCTGGACGCCGGCCTTACCCTGGCCGAGGTCGGCGCCCTGCGCGGTGAAGGGCCGATCGAGTGGGACGTCGAGGGTGAGGATGACCTAGTCGCGTGGATCGACGCGGTGGCCGGCGGTCGCGGCCCGGTCGACTCCGATCTGGCCGCGCGGCTCGCCGGCTGTTTCGCCGAGCACGAGATCGTGGAACTCACTCTGCTGATCGGGGCGACGATGATGCTCAACCGCTTCTGTACGGCGTTGGAACTCCCCACCGCGCAGGTGGTGGCCGATCGCCTTGCGTCCGTGGGCCTGCGGTGAGTGCCGTCGACCAGGCGGTCGCCGACGGGGTGCTACCGGGGCGGGTGTGGCTGTACAGCAACTACCACTGCAACCTGACGTGCAGCTACTGCCTGACCGAGTCCGGGCCGGGGGTGCAGCGCCGCGAACTGTCCCCGGCGCGGATGGTGGAGGTCGCCGAACAGGCGGCCGACCTCGGGTTCACCGACCTGGGCCTGACCGGCGGCGAGCCCTTCCTCCTGCCGACGATGCCCGAGACGCTGGCCCGACTGGGCGCCGTGCTGCCGACCGTCGCCCTGACGAACGGCACGCTGTTCACCGGGCGACGGCTGGCCGCGGCCGAGGTGCTCGCCGGCGCTCGGGTCGCCCTGCAGATCTCCTTGGACTCCGCCGAACCCGACGACAACGACCGGGCCCGTGGCCCGGAGAACTTCGCCAAGGTCGTGGCCGCCGTCCCCGCACTGGTCGAACGAGGGATCACTGTGCGGATCGCCACGACCCAGTCGGAGGACGAGCCGGCGGACATGGCGCGACTGTGCGCGCTGCACCGCGACCTCGGCGTACCGGACTCCGACCATGTCGTCAGGCCGATCATTGCCCGTGGTCGCGCCGAGGCCGCGGGGCTGGGCGTCGAGGTCAGACCCGAGGATCTACCGGCGGAGCTGACCGTCACGGCCGACGGCGCGTTCTGGAGCCCGTTCGGACCGACGGTGCGGGGCGGTCGGCTGGACACCGACCTGCTCCTCACCCGCACGACCGATCCGCTGCAGGTTCCGGCCCAGACCCTGCTCGGCCTGATCGAGGGCCGACCACCGGGTGCCGACAGCACCCTGAACATCCGTTGAACGTGAGCCGAGGGACCCGGTCGGGTCTCAGACTGCCCGGCCCGGCGCG
Organism: Geodermatophilaceae bacterium; assembly: GCA_013813215.1. Classification (GTDB taxonomy): domain Bacteria; phylum Actinomycetota; class Actinomycetes; order Mycobacteriales; family Geodermatophilaceae; genus JACCSC01. The sequence goes on from JACCSC010000297.1 coordinate 2,289, forward strand.
GGCCGCTTACGTAACAGCCCGGCTACGGTAACCTTTGCGTTACCGAAGGGGGTGGCCGCGTGCGCGTGCCGGAAGCGGCCGAACCCAGCCGCGACCCGTTCGCCGCGCTGGGTGACCCGATGCGCCGCGAGATCCTCACCCTGCTCGCCGCCGGGGACCGCTCGGTGCAGGAGATCGCGACCACCCTGCCGATCAGCCGCCCGGCCGTGTCGAGACACCTGCGGCTGCTGCGCGAGGCCGGTCTGGTGACCGAACGGCCGGAGGGGACCCGACGGATCTACCGGCTGCACGGCGACGGCGCACAGGCGGTCCGCGGCTACCTGGAGCACATCTGGGGTTCGGCCGCCGCCCGGTTCACCCTGCTGGCCGAGAACACGCCGCACTGATGACGCTCGCCCCGCTGCACCTGCAGTTCGACGTCGGCTTTCCGGTCGAGCACGCCTTCGCCGTCTGGACCGAGCGGATCGACAGCTGGTGGCCGGGCGACCACACCGTCAGCGTCGAGCCGGGTCTGACGTTCGTCCTGGAGCGCCGGCTCGGCGGCCGCATCTACGACACCTTGTGGCCGCACTACGGGAGGGGACGGGAGAGTCATGGTTGCGGGCAGTGGCACCAAGAGCGATCCGTGGCAGCTGCACACGGCGCCGGGTACGTCGGCGTACACCATGTACCGCGACGAGACCGCGGACCCGCCGACGCTGGTCTGCCAGGTCGGTACGACGACCCTGCGCTACCACCTGCGGGCCGTCGACGACCTGCACGCCTGGCTGCGCGAGCAGGGGGACTGGGTGCCGCTCGGGGCGGCGGACGAGAAGAAGGCGGCCGCGGACGGCACGGTCGAGGCGTGGGGCCGCGCCGAGGACAACCCGGTCGGCGGTTGGTACGGGCTGCGCAACGGCTACCGCGGCCGCTTCGGCATGTACCTGCCGCCGCTGCTGGAAGCGCTGGGCCTGGTCGAGCTGACCCATGACGCGCGCAACAACCAGGTCCGCGCTCGTTGAGCGACCTTCGCGCGGCCTGCGTACGCAACCTGTCGGCGTACGCGCCGCAGCGCCGTACCCCCGAGGCGGAGGTCCGGCGCTGGGCGAGCGAAGGCGTCGCCGGTGACCTGTACGGCGCGGGCGGGGTAGTCGCCGCCGTGGAGCAGCGGGTCGCCGACCTGCTCGGCAAGCCGGCCGCGGTGTTCATGCCGACCGGCACCATGGCCCAGCAGATCGCGCTGCGGGTACACGCCGACCGCAGGGACAGCCGGGTCGCGGTGTTCCATCCACTGTGCCACCTCGAGCGGCACGAGGAACGCGCCTTCGAGCACCTGCACGGACTCGTCGGTCGACCGGTCGGCGACGAGGACCGGCTGTTGACCGTGGCCGATCTGGGGCAGGTCAGCGAGCCTATCGCCGCGCTGCTGCTGGAACTGCCGCAGCGGATGATCGGCGCGCAGCTGCCGTCCTGGGCCGAGCTGTGTGCGCAGGTCGACTGGGCGCGTGAGCGTTGGGCGGCCGTCCACCTGGACGGGGCCCGGCTCTGGGAGGCCCAACCGTTCTACGGCCGGCCGCACGCGGAGATCGCCGCGCTCTTCGACACCGTGTACGTGTCGTTCTACAAGGGCCTCGCCGGGCTCGGCGGGTGCGTGCTCGCCGGTCCGGCGGCCGACGTCGACGAGGCGCGGGTGTGGCGGACCCGGCACGGCGGCGTGGTCTTCGCCCTCTGGCCGTACGCCGCCGCGGCGCTGCACGGCCTGGACGTGGTGCTGCCGCAGATGCCCGCCCGGTGGGCGACCGCGAAGGCGCTGGCGGCAGAGCTGTCGGCGTTGCCCGGCTTCGGCGTACGTCCCGAGCCACCGCAGACGCCGATCTTCCAGCTGCTCGTCGACCGCGGCGCGGCTGACCTGGTCAGGGCGCGAGACGAACTGGCGCGGGCGGAGTCCGTCTGGCTCTTCGACCGGATCTGGGACGGGACGCCGGCCCGGATCGAGGTCACGGTGTCCGACCAGCTAGCGGCCTTCGCCGCCGGTGAGGTGGGGCAGCTGTTCGCCCGGCTGCGCAACCTCGCCACCTGACGGACCAGCGATGAGTTTCGGCGGCGCCGGCACCGTCCCGCGCCCAATCCTCGACTCCGGCGCTCACGCCGCCGGCTGAAGCGGGGGCAAAGGGGGCTCGTGCCCTCGTGACGCCGGTCAGTGTTGGCCCTTCCGGCGGGGCGTCGTGGGCGTGAGTCGCGGTGCCGCCGCCTGTCGAAGGAGCGCGTGATGACCAGGCAGAGATCGTTCAAGCGGCTCGTCCGCTCGCGGATGGACAAGACCGGCGAGGCTATACGGCGGCACGGGCCGTGCTGCTTGCCGCGGAAGAGGTTCCGGGGACGCAGCGCCCGCCGCTGGTCACTTCCGACGCGGTGATCCGGGAGCGGACCGGACGCGGCTGGGATTAGTGGTTCGACCGGCTCGACGACTGGGGCGCACTCGAGCTGCCGCACCGGGATGTGGCGCGTCGCGTCGCCGCGGACCTTGGCATAGAGCCGCTTCGCCTGGAACGCCCAGGCCGTCACGGTGAGCTACGAGCGAGCCCGTGGCCTCCGTGTCGTCGGCCAGCGCTCCGACGGCTTCGCGGTCACCGCGCAGAAGACCGTCGCGGTGCCCTCGGGGCGCTCTTCGACGCCTTCGCCGACCGATCGTTGCGCCGGCGCTGGCTACCCGAGAACGGGCTGCACGAGCGCACGGCGACCCGGCCCAAGTCAGCCCGGTTCGACTGGCGTGACGGGCAGACCCGGGTCACTGTCACGTTCGAGGACAAGGGAGACGGGAAGAGCACGGTGGGCCTGGAGCATGTGCGGCTTGCCGATGCCCAGGAGGCCGAGCGGATGAGGACCTTCTGGCGAGAGCGGCTGACCTCGTTGAAGTCACAGCTCGCGGGGGGTGAGATCAGTGCGTGAGGTGAATCTGCTGGCCGTTCTGGTCGCGGCCGTGGCGGCGTTCGTGTCCGGTGGGACCTACTACGCCGTACTCGGCGACCAGCTGGCCCAGGTTAGTGCCGCCGCCGCTGCCGCCGGTGGGAGAACGCCGCCCTGGAAGGTCGCCATCGAGTTCCTGCGCTGCCTGGTCCTCGCCGCCGTGGTGGCGGGGGTGGCGGCCCAGGGCGAGATCGACCAGTGGACCGGTGGCCTCGTCTTGGGACTGGCGCTGTGGATCGGGTTTCCGTTCGTCCTGTGGACGGGCGCCATGCTCCACGAGAACACGCCGTTCAAGCTCGCGGCCATCCACGCCGGCGATTGGCTCGTCAAGCTGCTCCTGATCGGCGTCATCGTGAGTATCTGGCAGTAGTCTCTCGAGGCCGCGGCGTACCTCCGGCACCTGGCGAGTCCTAGTCTCGCCGGGTGCCGGACGTCGTGCTGTGCCTGGACGTCGGCTCGACGTACACCAAGGGCGCGGCGGTCGACGTGCCCAGCGGAACCCTGCTGGCCACCGCCGAGCACCCCACCACCTCCGACAGTGACGTGCTCCGGGGGCTGGACGCCGTGGTCGCCCAACTGGGCGGGACGCGGCACAGCCGGCTATTGGCCTGCTCCAGCGCCGGAGGCGGGCTGCGACTGGCCGTAGTCGGGTACGAGCGGGAGATCAGCGCCGAGGCCGGTCGCCGGGTGGCGCTGTCCGCCGGAGCGCGGGTCGTCCACGTCAGCGCCGGGGCGCTCGACGCCGCCGGTCGTCGGGCGCTACGCGAGGCCAAGCCGGACGTGGTGCTCCTGACCGGTGGTACCGACGGCGGCGAAGCGAGCGTGCTCCTGCACAACGCCGCCGCTGTGGCGACCATGCGCCCGGCGGTGCCCGTGGTGCTGGCCGGGAACAGCGCCGTACGGGACGAGGCCGAACGGTTGCTCGCCGCCAGCGGTGGCGTGGTGCTGCCGACGGCGAACGTGCTGCCCGACATCGGCGAGATCGACCCGGCCCCGGCCCGGGCGAGCATCCGGCAGGTCTTCCTGCGCCACGTCATCGGCGGCAAGGGGCTGTCGCGCGGGCCGCGCTTCGCCCGGCTCGTCTCGGCCGTGACCCCGGATGCCGTCCTCGACGGCGTGGCGCTGCTCGGCCGGTCGGTCCGGGCCGCCGACCCCGCGGCCAGGGGTGTCGTCGTGCTCGACGTCGGCGGCGCGACGACCGACGTGTACTCCGCCCTGACGCCGCAGGAGGCGCGCAGCGCCGTGGCGCCGCTGTGGGACCGGCGGACGGTCGAGGGTGATCTCGGGATGCGGTGGAGCGCAGTGTCGCTGGTCGCGGCGGCGCAGGCCGAGCGGCTCGACGTGAGCGGGCTCCTCGACGGCGCGCGGCGGCGGGTAGCCGACGTGGGTCTGGTGTCGGACGACCCGGGCGAGCGGGTCGCCGACGAGCGGCTCGCCACGCTCGCGGCGGTGGTCGCCCTGCGTCGTCACGTCCGGGCCGAGGGCGTGTACGACGAGGGGACGGTCAGCGCCGAGGGCGCCACCCTCGTGGTGCTCTCCGGCGGTGTCTTCCGCCACCTCGACGCCGCCGGTCGCGATCGCGTGGTGGCCGCGCTGCGCGCGGACCGCGGCGGCGCCCGGGCGGTGTTGGACCGGGCCCGGGTCGTGGTGGACGAGGACTACGTGCTCGCGCCGGCCGGGCTGCTGGCCGCCGCCGGGTACGCCGAGGCCGCCGCCGGACTGGTGCACCGGTTCAGCGACTGACTTCCCAGATCGGAGTTACCGCGCTCGTCGTCGGGGCCGCCGGAGTCGTACGCGGGGGGCTCCTCTCCGGTCCACCAGTCCACCACCTCGAGGTCGGTGAAACGCGGAAGTCCGCCACGTTGCGGGTGACCAGGCGCATTCCGTTCGTCACGGCGATAGCCGCGATCTGGGCGTCACCCAGGGGCGGCACCGCTCCACGCCGCTCCAGTTCAGCTCGGCGATCGGCGTGCCACAGTGCCGCGCGAGGCAACTCGTGCCAGGTGATCGCGGCGCGCGATCAAGCAGTTCCTTGAAGCGCTGACGCGCTTCGGTTACGCCGATGCCCCATCGCGACCTCCTGTACAGGAGCTAGACGTCCCTCTGCGGCAGCTGGCCGCGCAGCCAGTCGTACCAGCCGTCCAGCCCGTCGCCGCGGGTGGCCGACACGGTCAGGGCCGGCAGCTCGGGCCTGATCTGGCGCGCGTAGGCCAGGCACTGCTCGACATCGAAGTCGACGTAGGGCAGGAGATCGAGCTTGTTCAGCACCAGCAGGTCCGCCGTCCGGAACATGTGCGGATACTTCAGCGGCTTGTCCGCCCCCTCGGTCACCGACATCACGACCACCCGGCGCTGCTCGCCGAGGTCGAACAGGGCCGGGCAGACCAGGTTGCCGACGTTCTCGATGAACACCACGGACTGCGAAGGGGGGGCGAGCGTCCGCAACCCGCTGGCCAGCATCTCCGCGTCCAGGTGGCAGCCGCTGCCCGTGTTGATCTGGACGACCCGGCAGCCGGTGGCCCTGATCCGCTCGGCGTCGAGCAGCGTCTCCTGATCGCCCTCGACGACCGACACCTCGACCTCGGCCGACAGGTCGCGGATCGTGCGTTCGAGCAGCGAGGTCTTGCCCGAGCCGGGCGAGCTCATGAGGTTCAGGGCGAGGATCCCACGGCCCTCGAACCAGCCGCGGTTCCTGGCCGCGAGCAGGTCGTTCTTGGCCAGCAGATCCTGCTCCAGCGTCACGACCGCGGTCGGTGGGTCGGCCACCACCGGATGCGGGTGTGCGTGGTCGTGCGGGTGTGCGTGGTCGTGCGGGTGTGGATGGTCGTGATCGTGATCGTGCGGATGGTCGTGGTCGTGCATCGCCACGATGGTCACCCCGTCGCCCGCACAGCCGCAGGTCGCGCACATATCAGACCACCACCTCGACGTGTTTGACCGACAGTTCCCGACCCCCGACGACGTCCAGGTCGACACTTCCACAGGAACACAGCGGAATGCCGTCCGCGACGTCGGTCACTTCGTCGCAGCTCCGGCAGATGGCCCGGCCGGCCGGTTCGAGGATCTCGAGGACGGCGCCCTCCAGCCGCGTCCCACGGGTGCAGACGTCGAAGCAGAAGCGCACCGAGTCAGGCACCACGCCGGACAGCCGACCGATCACGACCGTCACCGCCTTGATCTCGCCGTCGACCTGCTCCAGGACGGCCGAGACCAGGCTCTCGGTGATGGACAACTCGTGCATGGGCACCCGGGTCAGTCGGCTGTTGTGTCGTCATCGAGGCTAGTTGCGTTCCGCTGGAACGCGAAGGGGATCGGCCCAGCCGGGGCTGACCTGCGCCACCAGGTCGAGCCCCTGGCCGGTGCCGCAGTCCAGGGCGTCGTACCCGCCGGCCCCGGCGCCGACGCACACCGTCAGCGTGACCAGGTCGGACCGCCGCTGCCACCAGCTCTGGTGGACCCTCCAGCCCACCACCGCCCGACGTTCCAGAACCACCCGCTGACGGACCAAAGACCCGGATCGCACGCACAGCGCCTCGTCGTCCGCCGCGTGGCCGAGGGCGGCGTACCGGTCCAGGCCCAGCGGCACCGCGACTACGGCGAGCCCGCCGGCTACGACGGCGGCCACCGGCAGGTCCAGCAGCCACAGGCCGATCGCAGCGGCCACCGGCGGCCCGACCGCGCGGACCAGCCGACGCCGGCGGGCGGCCGCGGGATGGGCCAGCAGG
>JACCSC010000308.1 GCA_013813215.1 Geodermatophilaceae bacterium
CTCCGGGGCTGGCAGTGGTGCGCGGTAGCCGCCAGGGGCGAAGGGGCGGCTCGGCGACTCTACCGCCGGGGTTGGGCGGGATCTGAACACGACGCCGGGACACGGCGCGCCGGCCGCCTCGCCCGGCCTGACATCAACCGTGCGTCAGGATGGCGTCAATTTTCTTGGTAGTGACACTTGACTGATGTCGCACATGATGTCAAAGTGACGTCATGGAGCTCACGGCCTACGTAGACACCCTGCGGCACGACCTACAGACCGCCGCGGCAGCCGGGGACGAGCGGACCCGCGAGACCGCCCGGCTGCTCAGTGCCGCCCTGGACCCCGCGGCCCGGCTGTGCCTCGTCGAGGCGATGTCGGCGGTGGCCGACGAGGTCACCACCGCCTGGGGCCAGGGCTCGGTGGAGATCCGGATGCACGGCCGGGAGCCACAGGTGGTCGTGACCTCGTCGCACGACGTGTCCGCCCCACCGGCTCCGCCCCCGCCGACGACGCCGCCCGCCCCGCCCGGCGAGGAGGACGTCGACGACGGCTCGACCGCGCGGATCACGCTGCGCCTGCCGGAGGCACTCAAGGGCCGTGCCGAGCGCGCGGCCGCCGCCGAAGGCCTGTCGGTGAACGCCTGGCTGGTCCGGGCGGTCGCCGCCGCCGCGCAGCCGGGCTCGCCCGGCCCGGCGCAGCAGCTCTTCGGACGCCGGATGACCGGCTTCGCCCGCGGCTGATCTGCGACCGCGGCTGACTTCGCCCACCCCCACCCGCCACCAGGAGACAACTGTGCCCAGCCAGACCTACACCTTCAGCACCGCCCAACCGCTGACCCTGCGCCTGCGCAACCCGGCCGGTGACGTCGAGATCACCGCCAGCGACACGACCGAGACGACGGTCGAGGTGATCCCGCGCGGCCACTCCGCCCAGGACGCCACCGAGCGCACCCGCGTCGAGCTGTCCGCCGACGGGACCCGGCTCGACGTCGAGGCCCCGGAGCGGCGCTTCGGCTCGACAGCCAAGCTCGGCATGATCGTGCAACTGCCGGCCGGCTCCCGGGTCGATGTCGGGACGGCGTCGGCCGACCTGGTCTGCCACGGTCGGCTCGGCAGGCTCGACGCCGCCACCGCCAGCGGGGACATCGCCGCGGACGAGATCGACGGGAACGCCGGGATCAAGACCGCCAGTGGAGACGTGGTGGTCGGGGGGGTGAGCGGAGACGTTGACTGCAAGACCGCCTCCGGCGACCTGCGACTGGGCAGCGCCGGCGGCAACTGCAGCAGCATGTCGGCCTCAGGCAACGTAGAACTCGGGGCCTGCGGTGGCGAGGTGTCAGCGCGGACCGCCTCCGGGGACGTGGCGGTCCGTCAGGTCGAGCGCGGCAGCGTCCAGATCTCGACGATGTCCGGCGACGTGAAGGTCGGCGTACGCCGGGGCGTGACCGTCTGGCTCGACCTGTCCACCATGTCCGGCCGCACGCGCTCCGACCTGGAGCACCAGGACACCCCGCCGAGCGACGACAGCGCGGTGCTCTCGATCAGCGTCCGCACGATGAGCGGCGACATCGCCCTCCAGCGCAGCAACCTGCCCAGCCAATCCCACTCAGAAGGAGCACAGTCATGACCGCATTCGACCTCGACCTCGCCGCCGCCCACCACCGCGACCTGCACCACGACGCCCAGGCCGCCGGACGCGCTCGCCGGGTCCGCAGCGCCCGGCGCTGGCAGCGCAAGGCCCAGCACGCAGCCCGCCGCGCCTGCCAGGCCGACGCCCTGATCCGCTGACCTCCCGCCGCCACCACCGCCGAAGGGGCGCACCTGCCTGGTGCGCCCCTTCGGCGTGTCAGTACCCGGCCGCGGTCAGCGCGCCACGCAACGGCCCGGACAGGTCACCGCGCTCCCCTACCGCGATGAGGTCAAGACCGAGCCACTCGGCCATCGTCCGGAGCTCCTCGGCCAGCGGCTCCACGATCTCGCCGTGGTCGACGCCGGGTTCGGCGTACACCCCGAAGGCGCGCAGCGTGCCCGCCTGCCGATCGGCCTTCAGATCCACCCGCCCGACCAGCCGGTCCCCGAGCAGGAACGGCAGCACGTAGTAGCCGTGCACCCGCTTGTCGGCGGGGGTGTAGATCTCCAACCGGAACCGGAAGCCGAAGATCCGCTCGGTACGGGCGCGCTCCCAGACCAACGAGTCGAACGGCGAGAGCAGCGCCCGGGCCCGGATCCAGCGCGGGACTGTGGCGTCGCGGTGCAGGTACGCCGGCTGCCGCCAGCCCTCCACCGCGACCGGCAGCAACTCGCCCTCCTCGACCAGCTCGGCCACCCTGGCCTGTGACTCGGCCGGACGCAGCCGGAAGTAGTCCCGCAGGTCCTTCTCGGTGGCCACCCCGTGCGCTCGGGCGGCAACCCTGAGCAGTTCGCGCTGCGCGTCGGCGATATCCGGGGTGGGGACGGCCAGTACCACCGCCGGAAGCACCCGCTCGGTCAGGTCGTATAGCCGCTCGAAGCTCGCCGTACGCCGGGCCGCACTGACCTGGCCGGTGTAGAAGAGCCACTCCATCGCAACCTTGCCCTCGTGCCAGTTCCACATCGTGCCCGCAGGACGCGAACGCTCCGGGGCCACTGCGGCGGCGCTGATCGGGCCACGCTGGCGCACCTGGTCGAGGACGGCCTCGACGAAGCCGGGCCGGTCACGCGCCAGCCGCCGCATCGACCCCCACGCGTCCTCCTGCGCGCCCGCCATCCGCCAGCGCAGGTGCGGCTGCAGCCGGACCGGCACGAACGACGCCTCGTGCGCCCAGTACTCGAACAGCTCCCGGCGGGGGTGGGCCAGCGCATCCAGCGCCGGGCGCGGATACGGGCCGAGCCGGGAGAACACCGGCAGGTAGTGCGAGCGGGACAACACATTGACCGAGTCGATCTGCAGCAGGCCCACTCGGCTCAGCACCCGGCGCAGGTGCCGGACATCGACGGCGCCCGAGGGCCGCGGGTCGGCAAAGCCCTGGGCCGCCAGGGCGATCCGCCGGGCAGCGGCGGCCGACAGCGGCAACGGGGAGGTCATGAACCGATGCTGCCAGCGGGGTGCGACACAACGCCGCTACAGGTCGCC
>JACCSC010000321.1 GCA_013813215.1 Geodermatophilaceae bacterium
GTCGAGAAGACCGCCGCCTTGCTGCGTGGTCAGCGCTACGTCTGGCTGCGTCATCAGCACCTGCCCTGCGATGTGCGCGCGGAGTCGAACATCGTCCGCCGGCTGCCGGTACCCGACGGGACGCCGATGGCCGCCATCCGCGGCACGCTGAACTACCTCATCCGCCGGCACGAGGGTCTGCGCACGACCTTCCACTTCGACACTGACGACGACCCTCGCCAGGTGGTGCATCCGCCGGCGCCGCTGTCCGTCCCGACGGTCAGCACGGAACGCGACGGCACGCCCGGTCCCGCGGAAGTGGTCGCCGAGCTGTCCGGAACGGCGTTCGAGCTGGCCAAGGAGTGGCCGATCCGGGCCTGCGTCATCACCACCGGTGGGCAGCCGACACAGCTCGTCCTGGTCCTGAACCACATGGCCCTCGACGCCTGGTCGGTGGAGCTGCTCGAGCAGGAGTTGGAGGCGCTCCGGGAGGGGGTGAGCGCCGGCCGGCCCACCGTGTTGCGCCCGGTGCGCCACCAGCCGCTGGACCTCGCGCGGCACGAAGCATCCGCCGAGGGCCGCTCGGGACGAGACCGAGCGGCGGAATACTGGCGCGAGCACCTCGCCCACGTGCCGACCGACGTCTTCGACTCGCGGCGGAACCCGGGGGGGCCCTCCGGGGCGTACGGCGGCACGCTCACCTCACCGGGGCTGCTCGACGCCACCCGGCGGATCGCCGAGCGGCACCACGTGTGGCCTTCCCTGGTCCACGTCACGGCGCACGCCCAGGCGCTGCTCGCCTACACCGGAGCCGAGCAGGTGGCGCACCTGTTCTTCGCCGGCAACCGCGAGTCCTCGGCCTGCCCCGACGTACTGACCTGCACCTTCTCCCCGGTCCTGCTGCAGGTCGACGGCCGCGGCGATCCGTCGTTCGGCGAGCTGCTGCAGCAGGTTGCCCGACGCTTCACCGAAGCCAGTGCGCACGCTGACCTGCCCTACGACGAGCTGCTGGAGTTTCTGGCGGTACACAGCGAGCAGCGCGGCATCCCGATCAGGCTCGGCGCCGAGGTGAACTTCCTCAACCACGGCACGCACAGCAGCCGGGCCCGGCGCACGATCCTCACCCGCAGCTCCGTCCCCGCCGCCTGGCAGGAGCAGGGCAGCGACACGTCGTTCCGGGTGTACGAGCAGCGCGACGCCGTCGTGGTCGCCCTCAACGCCCGGGCCGGCGTGATGGACTCCGAGGCCGTGGCGGGACTGCTCCGGGGGTACGAGACATTGCTCCTCGCCCAGCTCGACCCCGCGGTCGACCTGCGCCGGACGGACGTCGCCGCGCTGTTCGGCTTCCGCCCGCCGAGCCGGACCGCTGCCTCGGTGCCCGTAACCACGGCATCCGACGAGGCGACCACCGTCTTGTCCGTCGTCGTCGGCCAGGCCAACGGGTTGCCCGCGGTCGATCCGGCCCACAGCTACGTCGCCGCCGGGGGCCGGGCCCTGCGCATCCCCCGGGTCCAGCGGTTGCTGGCCGAGCACGGCTGGGGTGGCCTGTCCTTCGACGCGCTGCTCAGCGGGCGGCCCCTGGCCGAGCTGGCCGGCACAGCGCGCTGGATCGGCTGACCCGTCACAGGGTTCATCTGCGTCGTCACCGTGATCGCCTAGCTGATCGCGGCGGCGAACGAGGTCGCTGCCGAGCCCAATCGACGGCACGCTGCGGTACGCGTGCGCCGAACTGTCCGCGCTGCCCCGCGCGGCAGTCGTCGTCGAGGATCACTACTCCCCGGTGCTCAAGCTCGGCCGCTTCCGTCCCGTCGTCGTCGCCGACGGGCTGGCCGAGCTGGGACTTGGGCGCGTCGCCCAAACGTCGTAAGCGCCCGATAGCGGCTCGGCTATCGGACGCCCTCGCCGAGCTTCTGGTCGATGTGCTGTGACAAGTCGACGCCAACCAAGCGCGCCACGACTGCGGCGGCGATGACGACGTCTGCCAGTTCGGCTCCCACCTCGTCTGGCCGTGCCGGCTGGCGGGCGTAGCCAAGCAGTCGCCGGAGCTGCTGTATCGCCTCGCCGACCTCCTCGGCCAGCATGAGTCCAGTAAGGGCGACCGCCGCGTCGGCGTCACGCTGCCGCGTGGCCACGGCGATGGCGTCGAGGCGCAGGTCATCGAGCATCAGCACAGCGTGCCCGAAGTGACTTCCATGATCCAACGGACGAGGCATCGCCCTGGCTACTTCCCCATTCCCCATCGGTGACTGAGGTGGGCGGCGGCCGTTTGCTCCGGTGCTGTGGGTGCCGACCTACCCGCGGGCCGCCCACCACGACAGCGCTGCTGCTGCCGTGCAGCGCGGCCGTCCTGCGGTCATGTACGCCCAGGGCGAGAACGACTCCTCACCGGCCGCGACGAGGTACGGCGCGTCGAGCCGTCCGTGCCGGCCAGCCCTGTGCCGCCGTGCGTTCCGAACGGGCCTCTTGTCCTCCACCGCGACGGCCTCAGGGATGCGCTTCGCAGTTGATCAGCCAGCCCTGTCGCCCTCGCCGATGCGGTTCGGGCGCGAGCGACCGTCCCCCAACCGCGGCCACAGTCACGGCGAGGGTGAGGCCATCGCAGCTAAGCGCATCGACGGCGCGCCACGACTGCTTGCCTCGGATTCTGTGTGCCACAATAACCTCTGTGAGGGTCGAGTTCGCCTTCTCGGCTCGTCGCCACCGAGTCGGCAAGGCACGCGCCCTTCACGTAGTCCACTACCCGCGAGTTCAGTTGATCGTCACCGATCAAGCGGGCCGCGGCGATCGGATCCTGTTCCTCGGGGACGATCAGTCCGGCCGAGCCCTCGAGGTGATGGGGGTCGAGCTGGCGGACGGAACGCTGTACGTGATCCACGTGATGGACTTGCGGGCCAAGTACCGGGCCGCCTACGAGGAGGGCAGACCATGAGCGCCAAGTACGTCGGGTCGCCAGTCGCCAAGGATGGGACCGTTCTCACCGAAGCGGAGATCGAGCGCCTCGCCGACGAGGCCGAGACCGGTTACGACCTGACGAAGGCGCGCCGGGTAGGCCGGCCCTCGCTCGACGGGAGCCACAAGCACTCACCGCATATTTCGTTCCGGACACCCGCCGAGCTGCGAGCCAAGGCCGAAGAGCGTGCCGCCAAGGAAGGCAAGACTGTGTCCCAGCTGGCCCGAGAGGCATTCGAGAAGTACCTAGCAAGCTGAGCCGGCGCTCGTCGATCTTCGCCACCCGCTTGACGATCAGCGCGATCCACCTCCAGGTCCTGTAACGGGAGCCCGAAACGGGACGGGGTGATCCAGCCGCCCGCGCGGCAGGCGGTCAGTGTCAGGCGGTGCCGACGAGGCTGCGGTGCGCGGCCTGTACGCCGGCCTGGAACCGGCTCACCGAGTCCAGCTCGCGCATCAGCGAGGCGATGTGGCGCCGGCAGGTCCGCACGGACATGCCGAGCTTGCGGGCCAGCACCTCGTCGGTGAAGCCCTTGGCCATCAGGCCGGCGATGGTCTGGCGCAGGTCGCCTGCCACCTCGGAGTACCCGGAGTCCAGGGACTCCAGCGGCGTCGCGATATCCCACAGGTGACCGAACATGTCCAGCAGGAAGCCGATGACCGCGTCGCTGCCGATCCGCGACGCCCGGACCGCTGCCCCGTCGTCCTCGCCCAGCAACAGCGCGAGCGAGCGGTCGAAGACGAGGGCCGCCCGCGGCACGTGGGTCACCGTGCGCACCTCGGCGCCGGCCTCGAAGAGCTGACGCATCCCGGCCCGCAGCCGCAGATCGGCCCGACTGCGGTGTTGGCAGACGATGCGCACCGCCACACCGCGCTCGGCGAGCTGCGCACACAGCTGCGGCACGTCGTCCAGCGCGCCATCGTCAGGCTGACCCGACAGCAGGACCATGAGTTCACTGCGGCAGGAGTCACCGGCCAGCCGCAGGTGCCCCTGCAGCTCCACCGTGCCCTCGACCTGGGCCAGGGCAGTGGCGTCCTGCGCCTCCCGGCCGCGGCGGGCGTAGTCCTCGCGGAATCCGGTGGCCCGCTGCCGGATCTGGGCGATCAGTTCCTGCCGCTGGTGGATCTCGCGCTCCATGGGCGTCACCAGCAGCGCGGCCGCGACCTCGGGATCGACCGGCAGCAGGCGGCCGGTGTCGGAGTCGTGGCGCAGCATCCGGTTGTGCACGAGCAGCGTGACGGCGTCGTGCACCGCCTCCTCGGTCAGACCAAGCGTGCTGGCGGCGCTCACCACGCAGCCGAACTCGCCCATGTCCACCGCGTAGCGGTAGACGACCGAGCTGTTCCGCTCGGCGTCCGGCCCCAGCTCCAACGGCCCTCCGGACAGGCCGCCGACTCGACGCGGCCGTGGCAGGGCGTGTACCACCGCACCCCGGCGCCACTCGACCGGGTGCTCGGCCTGCACGCGGTGGTCGGCCTGCACGCGGTGGTCGGCAAGGACCAGGTGCTCGTCGGCGGGCAGGGTCAGGGTCAGGCTCATCGGTCACTCCCGGCTACCGGATCGGGGACGGACCCCTGGGTGCGTCACCGCACCATCGGGAACCGCTGTCTCGCTCCGTCATCGTGCGAACACCCCCTGTCCGATCGCTACCCATCCGCTGTCCGAGCGGCGGAAGGGATCGAGAGCCGATGAGAGCCAGATCGGCAAGGCCCCGCTGTTGGCTCGTCCCAACGCAGACGCCACAAGGTCGTCTCCAACGAGCAGGGGTGATGTGGGTGAGCAGGACTCGCAAGGCAGTGGCCGCGGTGGCTGCCAGCTTCGTGATGAGCGGGCTGCTGTTGCTGGCCGACCCGGCGCGAGCCACCGCCGACTCGCTCTGGGACGGCGTCGGACCTACCTGCACCCAGAGCCAGCTGCCGAAGGCTCCGGCGCGCGGGTGTGGCACCGACGACTCGCCCTGGGACTGACCGAACGTCAGCGTCCTACGACGCGGATACCCCCGGCGTACGACGCCGCACGAGGACTCTGGCCGGCCATGGTGCCGGCCAGAGTCTTCTGCGTCAGGAGCCGAGGGACAGGTCGTCGCCACCGGTACGGACACCCGCGCCGCCCTCGATCTGGCGACGCAGCCGGGAGGCCTCCTTGGAGTCCATCGCCGACAGCAGGGACCGGGCCTGCTCCAGGTAACGGTCCGAGCCGCCGCCGTCGACCTCGGACTCCGCCACTTCTGACAGCAGAATGAAGGTCTTGGCCTGCCACAGCGACGAGCCGAGCTCGCCGAAGGTCTGCTGGGCTCGGGTCAGGTGCACCGCCGAGGCCGCGGTCTCGCCACGGGCGAGCGCGATCTCGCCCAGCGCATAGCGGGCCTGGCCCTCGATCGCCCGGTCCCCCGCCTGGACCGCGGTGGCCAGGGCGTTGGCCAGCGTGGTCTGCGCGCTGTCCAGCTTGCCCTCGCGGGTGCGCACGATGCCCAACCCGTACAGCGCGTGGGCCTCCCCGACGCGGTCGCCGATCCGCCGGACCGTCTTGAGCACCTCGTTCAGCGCCTGCCGGGCCCGCGCGGTCTGGCCGGTGCGCATGTGCAGTTCGCCGAAGCGGCTGATCACCTGGGCCTCCCCGCGCAGGTATCCCGCGCTCTGACACAGTTCGAGCGCCTCGCCGAGCATCTGCTGGGCCTCGTCGAGGTCGCCCTCGTCCATCCGGAACTTGGCCATGCTGCGCAGGATGTTGGCCTGTCCGATGAGGTCCCCGACGGTCCGCATCTTGGCCAGCGCATCGAGGTACTTGGTCCACATCGCGTCGTAGTTGCCGAGCATCCGGTCGACCAGGGCCGAGTTGCGCAGGACGAGCGCCTGCCCGTGGGTGTTGCCCTCGGACTGGAAGATCGTGAAGGCATCGTCGAAGGCCCGCTCGGCGTCGTACGTGCGCTTCTGCGCGACGTGCAGCGTGCCGAGGGAATACAGCATCGCTGCGCAGCCGGTCCGGTTCCCAGCCAGCAGGCAGACCTCGTAGGCCAGCTCGGTCGTCTCCTGCCAGTCATCGACATGGCCCTTGACCTCGAACAGGCTCACCGCGGTGAGCGCGAGATCCCAGCACAGCTCGTCCATGCCGGCCTCGGCGGCCTGCCGGACGGCGGCGACCAGGCCGGCCCGCTCGGTGTCCAGCCAGCTCATCGGGTCGCTGAGCAAGTCGCCGTCGACGCCGTCGGGCAGCGACCACCGCGGCGCGCTACCGTGCAGGATCGTGTAGTCCCCGCCGTACTCCTTGCGGTGCGCGGTCTCGGCCAGGGCCAGCCAGGCTCCGAGTACCCGGCTCAGCGCGTCATGGCGTTCCGCGTCGGTAGTGGTCTCCGCGAGCCGCTCCCTGGCGTACACCCGGACGAGGTCGTGGAAGCGGTAGCCGGCCATGCCGTCCGGATTGTGGACCGGCTCGAGCAACTGGGCGTCGACCAGCACCTCGGCCAGTCGTTCAGCCTGGCCGAGGCCCGTCTCCAGCAGCACCGCCGCGACCCAGCCGGGCAGGGTAGGGGCCTCCGGCAGCGCCAACAGGCAGAACAGCCGTTTGGCCCCTTCGGACAACGCCCAGAATCCGAGGTTCATGCTCGAGCGCAACTCGAGACCCCGGTAGCTCAACTCGTCCAGCCGGTTCACCTCGTCCTTGAGCCGTCGAGCGAGGTCGGCGATGCGCCACTGCGGCCGGGCGGCCAGCCGGGCGCCGGCGATTCGCAGGGCCAGCGGCAGCCCACCGCAGTAGGCGATCACCCCGGCCGCAGCGTCGGGCTCGGCCTGCACCCGCGCGGCTCCCACCAACTTCGTGAGCAGCGCCAAGGATGTCTCGCGGTCGAAGGCGTCGATGTCGATCCAGTGCGCGCCCGGCAGGCCGGCCAGCCGGGTGCGGCTGGTCACCACGACGGCGCAGGTGGGGCTGCCGGGCAGCAGGGGCAGCACCTCGTGCTCGCCCGCGACGTCGTCGAGTACGAGCAGCACCCGCTTACCGGCCAGCCGGCTCCGGAACATCTGGGCCCGCTCGGCCGGGTCGTCGGGAATCGCGGTGTCCGGGACGCCCAGCGCGCGCAGGAAGCGGGCCAGCAACGTGCCGGTGCGGTTCTCACCGATCGCTGCCTGGTGGTCGACGTAGAGGTGCCCGTCCGGGAAGGCCTCGCTCAGCTCGTGGGCGGCCCGGACGGCCAGGGTCGACTTCCCGACGCCGCCGGGTCCGGCGATGGCGATGATCGGTACGGCGTACCGGGGACTGTCCGAACGTTGATCGGCGGTCAGGATGTCCCTGATCCGCGCCAGATGGCCCTCGCGTCCGGTGAAGTCCGCGATGCTGCTCGGCAGCT
>JACCSC010000356.1 GCA_013813215.1 Geodermatophilaceae bacterium
CGCGACCGCGCGGACACCGTCGGCGCGGACTGACAACTGGCTGTACGCGTACGGCGAAGTGGCCGGGACGCTGCAGTTGGCCGGGCGGCTGGTCCGCCTCGGCGCGGCAGTGGTCCGCGGCCTGACGGTGAACGTCGAGCGGCTGGCCGGCCTGGCGGCGGCGAACTTCATCGGCGCCGCGGACCTGGCCGAGGACCTCAGCCAGGCGCAGCAGCTGGACTACCGCACGACGTACCGGATCGTCGGGCGGGCGGTGGCCGCGGCCGGGGACGGGCAGCTGACGGTGGAAGGACTGTCCTCCGCGGCCGCGGAGGTCACGGGTGAGCCGCTGGCGGTCGACCCCGAGCTGCTCGCGGCCAGTGTGGATGCCCGCGCCCTGGTCGCGGCCCGCAGCGCCCCCGGCGGGGCGGCCCCGGAGCGGGTTCGCGAGCACGCGGGCCTCGTCCGCCGGACGATCGAGACGCAGGGCCGATGGCGCGACGAGCGGCACCACGGCCTGGCCGCAGCCGAGGCCGGCCTGACCACGGCGGCGCGGGCGTTGGCCGGCTCCTAATGCCCGGCGACCCGCTGACCGGACAGTTGTGCGGTGTTGTTAGTCGAGGCTAATATTCGCAGTCATGCAGGCTACCGGTGCTGTTGAGGACTACCTCAAGATCATCTATCACCTCGTCACCAAGGGGGAGCCGGCGACGACGTCCACGATCGCGCGCCGTCTGGGGGTGTCCTCGCCGTCGGTGTCGGCGATGGTGAAGCGGCTGGAGGCGGGCGCTCTGGTGGAGCGCAGCGGCGAGGGCGGCCTGGCCCTCACCTCGGGCGGGAAAGCCGAGGCGCTGCGCGTTGTACGCCGGCACCGGCTGCTGGAGACCTTCCTCGCCGAGGTGGTCGGTGTCCCCTGGGACGAGGTGCACGAGGAAGCCGAGGTGCTCGAGCACGCCCTGTCCGACCGGCTGGAGCAGCGCATCGACGCCCTCCTGGGTCACCCGGTGCGCGACCCCCACGGGGATCCGATCCCCCCGCGGACCGGGCCGCACGACGAGCGGTGGGCCGATCCCCTGACGGCCGCGCCGACGGGATCCCGCTTCCGGATCGAGCGGGTCAGTGACCGCGATCCCGACGCGCTGCGCTACCTGGCCGGCATCGGCCTGCGGCCAGGGGTCCACGTCGACGTGGGTGCCCGGACGCCGTTCGGCGGTCCGCTCTGGGTCACCGTCGACGGGACCGAGCACGCCCTCGGCCTCCCCCTGACCGATCTGCTGCACGGTGCCGTCGTGGGAACCCGGCCGTGAGCCGACCGGCAGCGCCGTCCCGACGGCAGTTCCTGGTCGGAGGGGCGTTGCTCGGCTCCGCCGGCGCCGCGCTCGGCGCCGCGGCCCTGCTCGATCCGACATCGGCCGGGGCCGCCGACGACGGGACCGGACAGGTGCCGGAGCCGGGACACGGCGGCGGGGTCAACGGGCCGACGTTCCGCGTCGGTGAGACGGTCGACCACGTCGCCAACGGCTTCCAGCCCACCGAGATCCTGCGGGACTTCGACTACGGGAAGGTGTCGACGGCCGCGGACGGCCGCACCGTCCGCGAGTGGGAGGTGCTCGCCACCGACCGCGACATCGAGGTCGCCCCGGGTGTGCGGTTCCCGGCCTGGACGTTCAACTCCCGGATCCCGGGGCCGACCCTGCGGTGTCGCGAGGGGGACCTGCTCCGCGTCAGGTTCGTGAACAACTCGGCTCACCCGCACACCATGCACTTCCACGGCATCCATCCCGCCGAGATGGACGGCGTGCCGCTGGTGGGGCGGGGCGTGATCCTGCCCGGGGAGAGCTTCACCTACACCTTCGACGCCGAGCCGTTCGGGCTGCACCTCTACCACTGCCACGTGGGGCCGCTGGCCGAGCACATCGCCCGCGGCATGTACGGCACCTTCATCGTCGATCCGCCCGCCGACCGGCCGCCCGCCGACGAGATGGTCATGGTGATGCACGGCTTCAACACGACCTTCGACGGCGAGGGCAACCAGCTGTACGCCGTGAACGGCATCCCGTTCCACTACATGCACGAGCCCATCCAGGTCCGCCGGGGCGAACTGGTGCGGATCTACCTGGTCAACATCCTGGAGTACGACCCGATCAACAGCTTCCACCTGCACGGAAACTTCTTCGACTACTACCCGACCGGAACCCGGTTGGAGCCCTCGGAGTTCACCGACACCGTCATCCAGGCGCAGGGCCAGCGCGGCATCTGCGAGGTGCGCTTCCCCTACCCCGGGCGCTACATGTTCCACGCCCACAAGACCGAGTTCGCCGACCTGGGCTGGATGGGCTTCTTCGAGGTGAGCGACGGTTGAGCACCGACGCGAAGCTCTCCGCGCCGGCCGTCGACCGCCCGGCGGCGCCGGCCCGGCTGCCGGTCTGGACCCTGTCGATCGTCGCGGTCCTCGTGGCGGCGGCGGCGCTGATTGGGCTGGCCGTGCTCGGCGGTCAGTCGCTGCCCGAGCGCAACGGGCCCCCTGTCGAGGAGCTGGCGGTCGAGCGCACGGTGCTGCGGCCCCAGGTGATCGAGCTGACCGTCCGCAACACCGGTCCGGACCCGGTCCAGATCGCCCAGGTGTTCGTCAACGACGCCTTTGTCGGGGTGACGGGCGGCACGCAGCCGATCGGCCGGCTCGACACCGCGACGCTGCGCCTGGACTACCCGTGGCAGGACGGGCAGCCGTACCTGGTCTCGATGCTCACGTCCACCGGTGTGGTCGTCGAGCACGAGATCCCGGCGGCCGTGCTCACGCCGTCCCCGGGCAGCGTCCTGGGCCTGATGGCGCTGCTCGGGACGTACGTCGGGATCATCCCGGTCGCCCTGGGGATGTTCGTCCTCCCCCTGCTGCGGCGGGTGAGCCCCACCGTGGTGCGGGTGCTCCTGGCCCTGACCGTGGGGCTGCTGGGGTACCTCGCGCTGGACGGCGGCCTGGAGGCGCTGGAGTTGGGCGGGGCCTCCAGCGGTGCGTACGGCGGACCCGCCCTGGTCCTGCTGGGCTCCGCGCTGGCGTTCCTGGCCCTGACGCTCGTCGACCGGCTGCTGCGCGGGCGCCGGCAGCGCGCGGCATCCGCGGGGGCCAGCGGGCTGCGGCTCGCGATGATGATCGCGATCGGGATCGGCCTGCACAACCTCGGCGAGGGGCTCGCGATCGGCTCGGCGTACGCCGTCGGCGAGCTGGCCCTCGGCGCGTTCCTCGTCATCGGCTTCGCCCTGCACAACACCACCGAGGGCATCGCGATCGTCGCGCCGCTGGCCAAGGACCGGCCCTCGCTGGTGCAGCTCGGCGGGCTCGGGCTGATCGCCGGGGCCCCGGCCATCGCCGGTGCGATGCTCGGCGCCGCGGTGAACAGCAGCGAGCTGTCGGCGTTCCTCCTCGGCGTCGGAGTCGGTGCGATCGCCCAGGTGATCGTCCAAATCGCGCCGGCGTTGCGCGGTCGTGCCGGCCAGCTGCTCAACCCCACCGCCATCGGTGGCATCACGGCGGGCGTCCTGATCATGTACGTGACCGGACTGCTGGTGGCCGCGTGACGTCCGCACTGAGCCGGCGCACCATCCTGGCCGGAGGTTGCGTCCTCGTCGGGGGCTGCGTCGTCGGCGTGGCCGGCTGCTCGGGCGGGGACCGGCCCCCCGACCGGCCCGCCTCGGACGCGCCGATCCCGGTGTCGGAGGTCCCGGTCGGCGGCGGCGCCGTGTTCGCCGACCGCGACGTCGTCCTCACCCAACCCACGGCCGGGGCGTTCCAGGCTTTCTCGGCGATCTGCACCCATCAGGGCTGCCGGGTCAACGAGGTGGTCGACGGCACGATCAACTGCCCCTGCCACGGCAGCAAGTACAGCGTCGAGGACGGGTCGGTGGTCATGGGACCGGCACCGCTGCCGCTCCCCCGCCGCGAGGTCACGGTCGACGGGGACTCGCTCCGCCTGGGCTGAGCCCGCTCTGCGGTGCCCGGACGTTTCAGCTGAAACTCTCTCGACCCGCCGACGTACACCTGATGTTCGACAAGGGGTACCTCGGCGTCGACCCGCAACGACGAACGCTCCAGGTCAGCCCGAAACTCCGGTCGACGTACGGGAACGGCAGCTACTTCTACGACCGGCAGGGCCGACCGATCGCCGCACCGCCCCGTCGCGACCAACGCCCGGCCACCGAGTTCCTCGAGTGGCACAAGGACACCGTCTTCAGCTGACCGGGCGCTCCTGACTCATCACAGCCAACATGTTGCCGGCCGGGTCGTGGAAGAAGGCCATCCACTCCACGGTGCCGTCGTCGTGGGTGTGGATCACGTGCGGACCCTCGGCGAACGTCACCCCGTCCGCGCTCAGCCGCTCGTACGCCGTCCGCGTGTCGACCACCCGCAGGTAGACGAGCGAGCCGGCGACCCACTCCGCCGTCGGCACCGCGCGCAGGAACAGCCGGGTGTCCCCGCAGGCGAAGAACGTCAGCTCACCGAACGTGTACAGGTGGGTCAGGCCGAGCACGTCGCCGTAGAACCGTTCCGTCTCGCCGATGTCCGTGACGAGCAGCGCGATCTGGCCGACCGAGGTGAGGGCGGTGTCGCTGGGCATCCATGCCTCCTCCGCGCACTGTGAGCGCCGCAGGCAGCGCCGTCGCCTAGCATCCCCGGATGGCTCTGGACCTGTTCGCCGGGATCCCGGTGCGGGACTACGCGACGGCGCTCCCCTGGTACGAGCGGCTCCTCGGCTCCCCGCCGAGCTTCGTCCCGCACGCCACTGAGGCGGTGTGGGAGCTGGCCCCGCAGCGCTCGGTCTACATCGAGCAGCGCCCCGACGACGCCGGGCACGGGTTCGTGGCGGTCTTCGTCGACGATCTCGACGCGCGGGTCGCCCAGATCGCCGGCCGCGGGATCGAGCCGGTCGACCGGGAGACGTACGGCAACGGCGTCCGCAAGATCACCTACCGCGACGGCGACGGCAACGAGATCGGGTTCGGGGGCGGGCCGGCCGCCGGGTAGGGCCGCGCCGGGCCGGCGGAAGCCCCCGGCACGACGGCTGATGCCCGATTCCGCATCAACGGAGGCGGCCACGGCCGCGGCGGGCCGCCAGCGCATCCGTTGTTGCCGAAACCGGGCTCGACGTACGACGACGGGCTCATCAGTGCACGCTGCCGGTGCCGTGGATCTCGCCGGTCGGGTGCGCGTCCAGCCGGTCGGCCGGGGACAGCAGGGTCAGCGGCCGCACCGCCACGAGCTCGTCGCCGGGCAGCGGGCAACCGGCGGCGATCCACGCGGTGGCCACGTCGGCCCACGTCCGCCCGTTCCCGGCCGGCCCGGCGAACGCGCGCGCCATGGCGTTGTCGCCGCGAACGCGCTCGGTGATCAGCCGGCTCGCCTCCTGATCGCCTGGGGTGACCCACCCGTTGGCCGGCGCCCGCAACGCACGCAGCAGCGCCCGCGGCGGCTGGTCGAACCACCAGGACACCGGCTCGTCGACTGTGGCCTCCGGGTCACCGGGGTCGGACTCGCTGAGCCGGGTCGCCTGGTGGGCGGCGGTGCCACGCTGCCGCTCGCGCAACGCCTCGACCAGGCGGAGCATGTCCTCCCCCGGATCGCCGGCCGGTGGTGCCGCCGCCGCGACGTCCGGCGCGGGCTCGGCCGCCATGGCGCGCACCCACTCCCGCCACACGTCCTGCTCGGCCGCGTCGAAGATCCCGAACATGGGGCCTTCGGGGGTGAGCAACCCGAAGAACGGGCTGCGCTCGGGTGCGCCCGCGACGATCAAGCCGGACGCGGCCAGCGCGCCCATGAGTTCCTCGGGGACGGCGAAGAGGTCGTTGATCGGCCGGCCGTCGAGCTGCTTGCGGCCGTGGTTCAGGCGGGCCTTGGGCCCCTTGTCCCGGATCATGGCGGCCACCCGGTGGGCGGGACCGGTGGGTTGGCGACGACGGGCGGCCACATCCTGGGCCAGCGTGCCGGTGGTCGCAAAGGCGACGTACCCGGTCCACACCCGGTCCCAGGCGGCCTGCATGGCCTCGTCGCCGGCCGCGATCCGGATGCCCTCGAGGTAGAGCCGGACCGCGCGCAGGGCCATGGCCCCGTGCCCGCTGGCGGCGTTGTCGATCCCCACGTGCAGCTCGTAGAAGTGCGGGTCCAACCCCAGGTGCTGGTGCAGGCGGACCATGTTGCGCAGCTCGACCGAGCTCCACTCCAGGTACAGGGTCATGCCCAGCAGCTCCGGCCGGAAGTCCTGGGAGAACTCCGAGACGACGAGTTGGAAGAGCGGGACGGTGAACGCCGAGTCCAGCAGCGCCGGGTTGTCGGCGTACGCCCGGGTACGGATGCCGGGCAGCTCGATGCCCACGCTGCGCAGCAGCTCGGTGTAGACGTTGGGGTGGTTCAGGCGCGGGTCGCCGTTGCCCAGCTCCTCGATGTAGATGCGGAACAGCAGCGCGTCCACAGCGTCCAGCGGCCCGACCGGGGCGATGTTGCGCAGCCAGGACCCGTCGGTCTGGTTGAACGGCGCCATCTGCAGCAGCCAGTCGACGACGTCCTCGCGGGTGCGCAGCGTCCAGCTGCGCTTGGCCTCGTACCGGTTCACGTCCTCGACCAGACCCTGGTAGATCGTGTCCAGGCGGGCCTCGAAGGCCTCCGGCGTATAGCGGAACGGCCGCAGCTCGGCCTCCAGCCGCGCGCCCTTCAGCCGCTCTCCGGCCGCCGCCAGGTACTTCTCGGCCAGGGTGCGGGCGGTCGGCCGGAAGTCCTCGAACGACCCGAGGTTGAGCATGATGTGGAAGTAGTCGCGTTCGCTCAGCTCGGCGTACGACGTCGCCTCGGTGGTGCTCACAGGACCTCCCGGTTGGCCTCGATCCAGGTGTCGATGTCCGCCCAGCGCTCGTACAGCCAGCCGATCCGCTGCTCGCGACCGACCGGGACGTCCGCTGCCGCGACGAACCACCACCGCAACCGCAGCGTCTTGTCCTGGGGTAGCTCACGCCACAGGTCGGCCAACGTCAACAGGTGATCCAGCCCGGTGTGCGCGACGAACACGACGTCGGCCTGCGGCGCCGCGTCCAGCGCGGCCAGCACACCTCCGGGCCGCGGCGGCAGCACGTGGCGCATCCGCTCCGCGGCCGCGGCG
>JACCSC010000384.1 GCA_013813215.1 Geodermatophilaceae bacterium
CCGCGGCGCCGATGCCGGCGGCCGTCAGCCGGCGGGTCGCCGCCGCACTGAGCGACCTGCCCCCCGGGACCCGTAGCGGCCGGCACCGGGAGCCAGCGCAAGATGAGTTCAGCTCCGCGTGGCGGCGGCGGCGGTTGCGTGCGATGAGCTCGGTGGCGGCCGGCGTGATCGTCCTGGGCGGCGGGGGCTACCTGGTCGTGACCGGCGCGGGCTCCGTCGTGAACGGCGCCGGTGACTCCGAGTCCGGGGCCGGTGGCGCTGACAATGCGGGGCCGCTCTCCGTCGACGAGGACTTCGCGGGACTCCCGGCGTACGACAGGGACAGCCTGCGCGCCGCGGTGGGGGACCTGCTCGCCGGACCACCGGTTGCGGAGGGGGGTGGGGTCGACACGTCGTCCACGGAAGGCGTTCCGGACAGCGCGGCCACGGCGGTCGAGCCAGACTGTCTGGCCAGCCTCCCCGTGGCCACCGGGGCGGCCCTGTCGATCACCCGGGCGACGTACGACGGCCAGTCGGCGATCGTCCTGCTGTTCGCCGCTCCGTCCGGCCAGGTGCAGGTGACCGTGCTGTCGGACTGCAGCGACGGGAACCCGAGGGTGCTGGACGAGTTCGCGGCGGATCGCTGAGCGCCGTTCACGGGCGTGGAATGTCGAACCCTGCAAGCATGTTCAGGGCAACGACAGGTACCGGCGTACGGCGGAGGCGACCCAGTAGTGAGTGACACGGTGCGCGAGGTCATCATCATCGGCTCCGGGCCGGCCGGATACACCGCGGCGATCTACGCCGCGCGGGCCAATCTCGCGCCACTGGTCTTCGAGGGCAGCCAGTACGGCGGCGCTCTGATGACCACCACCGAGGTGGAGAACTTCCCCGGCTTTCCGGACGGGATCCAGGGTCCGGAGCTGATGGAGCATCTGCGCGGGCAGGCCGAGCGCTTCGGCGCCGAACTGGTGCCCGACGACGTGACCGCGGTGGACCTCACCGAGCCGATCAAGAAGGTCACCGTCGGCGACACGACACACCTGGCCCGGGCCGTCATCGTGGCCACCGGCTCGAAGTACCGCTACCTGGGGCTGGACAGCGAGGCGCGCCTCTTGGGGCACGGCGTCTCCGCGTGCGCCACCTGTGACGGCTTCTTCTTCCGGGGGCAGGACATCGTCGTCGTCGGCGGGGGCGATTCGGCGATGGAGGAGGCGACGTTCCTCACCCGGTTCGCCAAGTCGGTCACGATCGTCCACCGCCGCGAGGACCTGCGGGCCAGCAAGATCATGCAGCAGCGCGCGCTGGAGAATCCGGCGATCCGCTGGGAGCTCGGCTGGACGGTGGACGACGTCCTCGGCGAGGACGCGGTGTCCGGTGTCCGCCTGCGGCACGTCGCGTCCGGCGAGCTCAAGACGCTGGGGGTGACGGGGCTGTTCGTCGCGATCGGGCACGACCCGCGCAGCGAGTTGTTCGCCGGTCAGCTCAAGCTCGACGACCAGGGTTACGTCCTGGTCGAGCACCCCAACACGACCACCAACCTCGCGGGCGTCTTCGCCTGCGGTGACGTGGTCGACCACATCTACCGGCAGGCGATCACCGCAGCCGGGACCGGCTGCGCGGCGGCAATCGACGCCGAGCGTTGGCTGGTCGACGTACCGCTGGACCTCTGATCCACCACACCCCCGAGGAGACATACATGGCCGGTAACACCGTCACCGTCACCGACGACAGCTTCGCCACCGACGTGCTCGGCAGCGACAAGCCGGTGCTCGTCGACTTCTGGGCGGAGTGGTGCACCCCCTGCAAGATCGTCGGCCCCGTGCTCGAGGAGATCGCCAGTGAGCACGCCGAGAAGCTGACCATCGCCAAGCTGAACATCGACGAGAACCCGAAGACGGCGCAGGCCTACCGCGTGATGTCGATCCCGACCATGACGGTCTACGTCTCCGGCCAGCCGGTGAAGAGCATCATCGGCGCCAAGCCCAAGGCGGCCATCCTGAAGGACCTGGCGGAGTACCTGTAACACTCCCCAGGGGGCTTTCGCCCCCCGGACCCCCTGCTCAGGAGGGCTCCGCCCCCCTGACACCCCCGCCCGGGGCGCTGCCCCGGACTTTAGGCAGCCAACTCAGGCGGGTCTGAGGGCGGGGTCGAAGCTGATCGAGCCGAGCAGCCGCTCGAGGGCGTACTCCACGTCCTCGCGCCAGGTCACGGTGCTGCGCAGGTCCAGCCGCAGCCGCGGGTAGCGCGGGTGCGGCCGGACGGTCTTGAAGCCCACGGCCAGCAGGTGCGCCGACGGCAGCAGGCAGTTCGGGCCGGACCACTGAGCGTCTCCGAAGGCCTCGATGGCCCGTATCCCGCGGCGCATCAGATCCCGGGCGACGTGCTGGACGAGCATCCGCCCGAGGCCACGGCCGCCGAACTCGGGCAGCACGTGCCCGGTCATCAGCAACACGGCGTCGGCGCTGACCGGGCTGGTCGGGAAGGCGACCGACCGCGGAACGTACGCCGGCGGCGCGAACAGGACGAAGCCGGCAGGGACCGCATCGACGTAGGCCAACCGGCCGCAACTGCCCCACTCGAGCAGGGTGGCCGAGACCCAGGCCTCCTTCTCCAGCGCGGTGTCGCCGGCCTCCCGGGCGCGTTGCGCCGCGATCGGGTCGAGTTCCCAGAACACGCAGCGGCGACAGGTGCCAGGCAGGTCACCGAGGTTGTCCAGGGTGACGCTCACCGTACGGCGGGACATCGGGTGCCCTCCGGCGAAGCTCGATCGGTCGAGCCCGTCATGCTAGCCAGTGGAATAGGTCGGGCGAAAGGCACGGACCGGACGAACTGGTCAGGTGCCGTGAGTCGGCTCGGGTGGCCTCCAGTCGGGTGGCGTTGACTCTGGTGGCTCTGACTCAGGTCTAGACTCGGCGCACGACGTTGCCGCCGTAGCTTGCCTGTCGTGCGCGGGCGGCAATCCCCCGACGCCTCGGAGTAGCTCGTGCGCGGCACGGTCCTGGACGCTTTCGCCGATCGGTACGCCGAGCGCACGCACGGGATGACCGCCTCGGAGATCCGGGCCCTGTTCGCGGTGGTCAGCCGGCCCGAGGTCGTCTCGCTGGCCGGGGGCATGCCCGCGGTCACCGCGCTCCCGCTGGACGCCGTCGGCTCGATGATCGGCGACCTGATCAGCCGGCTCGGTGCCCAGGCGCTGCAGTACGGCTCGGGTCAGGGGGACGTGCGCCTGCGCGAGCAGATCCTGCAGGTGATGGGCCTGGAGGGAATCACCGGGGCATCAGCCGACGACGTAGTGGTCACCGTGGGGTCGCAGCAGGGGCTGGATCTGGTCAGCCGGGTGTTCCTCGATCCCGGTGACGTCGTGCTCGCCGAGGCGCCGTCCTACGTCGGGGCGCTCGGGGTCTTCCAGGCCGCGCAGGCGCACGTCGTGCACGTCGACATGGATGCCGACGGGCTGATCCCGCAGGCGTTGTCCGACGCGCTGGTCGCGCTGGCCGCCCGCGGTCAGCGGCCGAAGCTGCTGTACACCGTGCCGAACTTCCACAACCCGGCCGGGGTGACCCTGACCGAGCAGCGGCGTACCGAGATCCTGGCCATCGCCGAGGCGCACGACCTGCTCGTCATCGAGGACAACCCGTACGGCCTGCTCGGTTTCGACGAGCAGGTGCATCCCGCGCTGCGGGCGCGTTGCGCCGATCGGGTGATCTATCTCGGCTCGTTCTCCAAGACGTTCGCGCCGGGTCTGCGGGTGGGCTGGGTCTGCGCACCGCACGCGGTACGGGACAAGCTCATCCTGGCCAGCGAGGCGCAGGTGCTCTGCCCGCCCGCGCTGTCCCAGCTCGTCGTGGCCGAGTACCTGGACAGCCAGCCGTGGCTCGAGCAGGTCAAAGTGTTCCGCGAGCTGTACCGGGAGCGCCGCGATACCGCCCTCGGGGCGCTCGTCGCGCTGATGCCCGCCGGGGTCAGCTGGACCCGACCGGACGGCGGCTTCTACATCTGGATGACGCTGCCCGAGGGACTGGACGCCAAGGCGATGCAGCCGCGGGCCGTGCACAACCGGGTGGCCTACGTGCCGGGAATCGGCTTCTACGCCGATGGTCAGGGTGTCGGCAACCTCCGGCTGTCCTACTGCTTCCCGGAGCCGGAGCGGATCCGCGAGGGCGTCCGCCGGCTGGCCAGCGTGATCGAGGAGGAGCTCGAGCTGCGAACGACCTTCCTCGGCGAGGCGGTAGCGGGACGAACCCGCGGCGGTCAGCCGCACGGCGCCGGGGACGGGCCCGCGCCGAACCTGCCGTGAGTTCGTCCCCCGCAGCGCTGCACCACCCTGCGCCCGCCGGTCCAGCGCAGGACGTGCGGGCCGTCGTACTGGCCGGTGGTCTGGCCTATGAGCGAGACGTCTCGCTGCGCTCGGGACGGCGGGTGGCCGAGGCGCTGCGCCAGGCCGGTGTCGAGACACGGATCCTGGACGCCGACGCCGACCTGCTCGCGGCGCTGGCCGCCGATCCGGCGGATGCCCTGTTCATCGCGTTGCACGGGGCGGCCGGCGAGGACGGGTCGCTGCGTAGCGTGCTGGAGCTGGCCGGAATCCCCTTCGTGGGGACGGCGGCCGGATCGTGTCGGATCGCATGGGACAAGCCGTCGGCCAAGGCCGCGGTGCGCGCTGCGGGCGCGCGGACGCCGGACTGGGTGGCGTTGCCGCACTCGACGTTCCGCGAGCTGGGCGCCGGCGCGGTCCTCGACCTGATCTCCGCCCGGCTCGGCCTGCCGCTGATCGTCAAGCCGGCGCAGGGCGGGTCGGCGCTGGGGGTGGAGCTGATCGGCTCGGCCGGCGACCTGCCCTCGGCGATGGTGAGTTGCTTCGCCTACGCCGACACGGTGCTCGTCGAGCGCTTCGTGGCCGGCACCGAGGTCGCGGTCAGCGTGCTGGACGGGCCCGCCGGTCCACGGGCCCTGCCGGCGGTGGAGATCGACCCGGCCTCCGGGGTCTTCGACTACGCCGCGCGCTACACGCCGGGGATGACGACGTACCACACGCCGGCGCGGCTGCCAGCCGGCGTGCTGCACGCCGTGGAGGATTTGGCGGTGACCGTACACCGCACGCTCGGCCTGCGGGACCTGTCCCGCACCGACGCCATCGTCGGTGCGGATGGGTGCGTGCACTTCCTCGAGGTGAACGTGTCACCGGGGATGACCGAGACCTCGATGCTGCCGATGGCCGTGGCCGCGGCCGGGCTGGATCTCGGCGCGACGTTGCGCGGCCTGGTCAGCGCGGCGGTCGCCCGGTCCGGCTGAGCGTCACTCCCGAGCCGCCCGGGTCCGCACGTCGGGAGCGATCAGGGCGACGAGCCGCTCCAGATCCTCCAGCGACCCGAACTCGACGGTGATCTTGCCGCGGCGCCGGCCGAGATCGACCCGCACCCGGGTATCGAACGCGTCGCTGAGCGCCGCACCGAGTTCCTGCAGGGCCGGGGACTGGGGCCGGCGGATCGGCGCCCGCCGCGTCGCGGCATGCGACTCGTCACCGAAGGCGACAACCTCCTCGGTGGCGCGGACGGACAGTCCCTCGGCCACGATCCGACCGGCCAGCTCGTCCTGGGCGGTGGGGTCCTCCAATGCGAGCAGGGCACGGGCGTGCCCGGCGGACAGCACCCCGGCGGCGACCCGAGCCTGCACACGGACCGGCAGCCGGAGCAGCCGCACCGTGTTGGTGACTTGGGATCTGCTGCGCCCGAGTCGGGCGGCGAGCTGCTCGTGCGTGGCCCCGAACTCGGCCAGGAGCTGCTCGTACGCCGCGGCTTCCTCCAGTGGGTTCAGGTCGACCCGGTGCACATTCTCCAGAAGCGCGTCGCGGAGCAGGGCGTCGTCCCCGGTGTCGCGGACGATCGCGGGGACAGTTGTCAGGCCGGCGGCGCGGGCAGCCCGCCACCTGCGCTCGCCCATGACCAGCTCGTACTGGTCGTCGCCGCGCCGGCGGACGACGATCGGCTGAAGCAAGCCGAACTCGCGTACGGAGTGCGCGAGTTCGTCGAGCGCTTCCTCGTCGAAGGCTTGCCGCGGCTGGCGCGGGTTCGGCTGGACCGCGTCCACCGGGATCTCCCGGTACGTCGCACCCGGGACTGCGCCGAGCCTGGCCTCCACCGGCGTCGACTGGTGGGACGGCGCGTTGTCCTCGGGCTCGGGTCCGGTGGGGATCAGGGCCCCCAGTCCGCGGCCGAGCCCGCCGCGCCTGGTCACCGCTGTCCCTCGTGCGCAGCCGGCCGGTCGGCTCCGCGCAGGGCGAGGTCGCGGGCGGCCTCGAAGTAGGCCAGCGCGCCGCGCGATCCGGGGTCGTAGGTGATGACCGACTGCCCGAACCCGGGAGCCTCGGAGACGCGAACGCTGCGGGGGATCACCGAGTCGAGCACCTTGTCACCGAAGAACCTTCGCACCTCGGCGGCCACCTGGTCGGCCAGCCGGGTGCGCGCGTCGTACATGGTGAGCAGGATCGTGCTGATGTGCAGGTCGGCGTTCAGATGGATACGCACCCGTTCGATCGTCTTGCCCAGTTGTTCGAGACCTTCCAGCGCGTAGTACTCGCACTGGATCGGCAGGAACACCTCGTCGGCGGCGACCAGCGCGTTGAGGGTCAGCAGGCCGAGCGACGGCGGGCAGTCGATGAGGACGTAATCCGCTCGCCGGCCGGCTGCGCTGAGACCGGCGAGGTAGGCGGTCAGGGCCCGCTGCAGTCGCGATTCGCGGGCCACGACCGACACAAGTTCGATCTCGGCGCCCGCCAGGTCGATGGAGGCTGGCACGCAGGTCAGCAGCGGGGCGGCCGCCACCTGGACGGCGGCATCGGCCATCGGTAGGCCGTCGACCAGGACTTCGTAGATCGACGGCACGCCGCTGTGGTGAGGGACGGCCAGCGCTGTACTGGCGTTGCCCTGCGGGTCGAGATCGACCAGGACGACCCGGCTCCCCTGCAGGGCCAGGGCGACAGCAACGTTCACGGCGGTCGTCGTCTTGCCGACGCCGCCCTTATGGTTGGACACGGTCATGATCCGGGTCGCCGGCGGGGGAGGGAGCACCCTGGCCACCCCTGCGGTGAGGATTCTGGTCGCTCGTTCCGCCTCGGCCGCGATGGGAGTGGGCTCCATGGCCTGGTCGCGAGGCGACGGCTCCACGCTGGACAGGCTGTCGAGAAGGGCGTCGGGCCGCGTGGATGCCCATGTTTCACGTGAAACATCGGGGGGGCCCGGCTCCTGGGTCGCCGGGTGGTCCGGCTCCCGCGGCAACGTAAGCCCGCGTTCCGGCTCGGCGCGGCCGACGATGTCGCCCTTCGCGGACGGAGGTGGTTCCCGCGCGACATCGCTAGTGGAGTGGCCGGCTGTGGTGGCACCGTCATCGTCCGCGACCGATGTCTCACGCGAAACATCGGGCGCGCCCGGCTCAGGTGCCGGCCCCTCGTTTGGCTCCTGCGGCGAGGCACTCCCCCGCACCGGCTCGAGCTGACGGGCTAGGGCCTCAGCATTGGGGGTTTCGGGTGATGTTTCACGTGAAACATCAACCCCAGGCACCTTGGAAGGCTCGGCCCGGACCTCGCTGGGGACCGGGCCGTCGGCGTTGCTGTCCGGCCCTCGGGTGAACTCGGCATCGTCATTGTCAGCCGCTGCTGGCCAGCCCACCCCCGTCCGCCCTCGACGCTCGATCGCCGACCGTCGAACGAACGCAGGCCAACCCAGTCGATTCACTCCGGCTCGCACTCCCACTCAGTCATCCTCCCCAGGCGCGCGGTCGCCGGCCAGCCCCATCCTTGCAGTGTGGATAACTCCCGCCGGGGAGGCTGCAAGGGCGTCGGTTGTGGAAAACACCGGATCCAGGCGCGGACCCAGCGGTGCAGGCTCAGCGCCTCGCCGCTGGGGCCCGCGCCAGCCGCACCACGGTCGTAGGGGTCGACAGCACCGTCTGTCCACACCACACGACGGACGCCTGCACCCCGAGCGCGCGAAGGTCATCGGCAGCGGCTTCGAGCTCGGCCTCGGCCGAGGATCCCTTGACCGCGAGCAGCTGCCCGCCGGGAGCCACCAGGGGCAGGCACCAGCCGGCCAGCCGCCCGAGTGGCGCCAGAGCACGTGCGGTCACGACCGGGAACCGGCCGATGCTTCGCCGTACCGAGCCGTCCTCGGCCCGACCGCGAACCACCCGGACGCCGGGCAGGCTCAGGCTCGCCACGGTCTCCGCCAGGAACGCGACTCGGCGGGCCATCGGCTCCAGCAGGGTCACGGACAGGTCAGGCCGGGAGATCGCGAGTGGGATGCCCGGCAGGCCGGCGCCGGATCCGACGTCGAGCACCGAGCACCCGGCCGGCACCAGCTCGCCCAGCACCGCGCAGTTGAGCAGGTGCCGGTCCCACAGCCGATCGGCCTCCCGTGGCCCGATCAGCCCGCGGACGACGCCGGGGCCCCGCAACAGCTCTGCGTACCGCACGGTCAGGTCGAGCCCGGGCCCGAAGACGGCCGCCGCGACGGAACCTGGCTCCGTCATCGACTCACGGGGCCCGACCGGGAGCGGGCTCACTCGCCGGGCAA
Organism: Geodermatophilaceae bacterium; assembly: GCA_013813215.1. Taxonomy (GTDB): domain Bacteria; phylum Actinomycetota; class Actinomycetes; order Mycobacteriales; family Geodermatophilaceae; genus JACCSC01. Next base: position 8,550 of record JACCSC010000384.1, read on the forward strand.
CACGACCACGCAGCGGTTCGGCTCGTCGCCCTCGGATTCGGTGTGCACGCCGTCGACAGCCGAGATCGCGTCGTGCACGACCTTGCGTTCGAACGGGTTCATCGGAGCAAGCGTTTGCGCCGTCCCACCCTCTCGGACCTCGGTCGCGGTGCGCAGCGCGAGCTCGGACAGTTCCGTACGCCGTTTCGCCCGGAAGCCACCGACATCCAGCATCAGCCTGGTCCGCAGGCCGGTCTGCTGGGTGACGGCCAGGCGGGTCAACTCCTGCAACGCATCGAGGGTGGCTCCGTTCGGCCCGATGAGGCCGCGCAGGCTCCCCCCGACGACAGCCACCACGGCCCGATCACCCTCGACGTCGAGGTCGATGTCGCCGTCGTAGTCGAGGACGTCGAGCAGCCGCTCGAGGTAGTCCGCGGCGATGTCCCCCTCGCGCACGAGGAGGGCCTCGCCTCGCTCAGCGGCGGGCGGCGACGCTTCGGCGTCGGATGTTTCGGCTGGCGATGCCTCGGATGTCTCGGCTGGCGACGCCTCGGCCGAGGCGCCGTCGGCATCAGTGGCTGGGAACTCAATCTGCTGGGTCACGAAACTCCTGAACGAGGAACGGCCGACCGGACGAGTCAGCGCTTCTTGCGCTTGGGTCGGGTGTTGGCCGGGCGTTTGCCCGCTGTCTGCTTGCGCGGCGAGCCGGCGCCAGAGCCCTGGCCCGGCGTACCCGAGGTCGCCTTGGGCTTGTTCAGCGACACCGGAGGCTGGGCCGTCGTACCCGAGCCCTTCGGGGGTGGCGAGGCGCCGTTGCCGCTCGCAGCGGCATCCCTGCCCGCAGCGGCAGCCGGGGGGCGCTTGCCCTTGGTGAGCACGGGTTTGGCCCCCGGCTTGGGCGCGAGCGTCTTCGGGTCGACGGCCGGACGGTCGCCCTTGTCCTCGGCGCCGCGGATCTTCGGCGGGTGCTTGTGCAGGATGTAGAACTGCTGGGCCATCGACCACAGGTTGTTGATGAACCAGTAGAGCAGCACGCCGATCGGGAAGAAGAAGCCGGAGACGAACAGGCTGATCGGGATCACGTAGAGCATCAGCTTCTGCACCATGGCGGCCTGGCCCTCGACCGGGCCGGACTTGCGCATGATCTGCTTCTGCGTGGCCCACGTCGTGAGCGCCATCAGGATCATCAGCACAAAGGCGACGATCCGGATCTCGGTGTAGGAGCCGTTGGTCAGCTCGAGGATGGCGTCCCGCTTGGGGCCGTCCATGTTGAACGACGAGGAGATGGGCGCGCCGAACAGGGAAGCTCGGGCCGCGCTGTCGGTGAGCGCGTCGTCCCAGGTGTACAGACCCTGGGCATCCGGTCGTAGCCGGCGCAGCACGTGGAACAGGGCCAGGAAGACCGGCGCCTGCAGGATGATCGGCAGGCAGCCGGCCAGCGGGTTGACCCCCCGCTCCCGGAACAGGTCCTGCTGCGCCTTGGCCATCCCCTGTCGGTCTGCT
>JACCSC010000392.1 GCA_013813215.1 Geodermatophilaceae bacterium
GCGTACGCCGGTGCTGGCCGGCATGACCGCAGTCTCCGGCCTGGCGCTCGGCGTCCCCGCGGTCAGCCTGGCGTACTGGCTCTTCGTCGGCCGGTCCGCGGAGCTGGACCTGCCCGAGATCGCCGGAGCCGCGTCGGCATCGGTTGGCCTCGCCGTCGGCGGTGCGGTCGTCACGACCCTCCTGGCGCTGCCGGTCGGCCTGCTCGCGGCGCGGCACGCTGGCTGGTTCCCCCGGCTCATGGAGCGGGCGGCGTACGTCGGGCACGCGGTCCCCGGTGTGGTCGTCGCGCTGTCGCTGGTCTTCTTCGCCGTCAACTACGCCTTCGGCCTGTACCAGAGCGTGCCGCTCGTGCTCTTCGCGTATGCCGTGCTCTTCCTGCCGCTGGCCGTGGCCGGTGTGCATGCCTCGGCCGCGCAGTCCCCGCCGGGGCTGGAGGAGATCGCCCGGTCACTCGGCAGCCCGCCCCGGCAGGTGCTGCGCCGGGTCACCCTGCCGCTGGCCGCGCCCGGGATCGCGGCGGCCGCGGTACTGGTGTTCATCACCTGCATCAAGGAGTTGACGGCCACGCTGATGCTGCAGCCCACCGGGATGAGCACCCTGGCCACCGAGCTCTGGACCCAGACCTCCACCCGGGCGTACGCCGCGGCGGCGCCGTACGCTGCGCTGTTGGTGCTGCTGTCGGCGGTGCCCGCGTACCTGCTCGGGCGGCGCAGCGGACGGTGGGGAGCGGCTCGGACGTGACCGATCTCGTCATCGCCGGGCTGCGCAAGTCCTTCGCCACCGTCGACGTCCTCAGCGGGGTCGACCTGACGGTCCCCTCGGGGTCGCTGGCCGCGGTGCTCGGTCCGTCCGGATGCGGCAAGACGACGCTGTTGCGGATCGTGGCCGGGTTCGAGCGGCCGGACGACGGCAGTGTGCGGCTGGCCGGCCGCACGGTGTCCAGCCGGTCGGTGCACCTGCCGCCGGAGAAGCGGCGGATCGGGATCGTGCCGCAGGAGGGCGCGTTGTTCCCGCACCTGTCCGTGGGCCGCAACGTGGCCTACGGGCTGCGCCGCGGCTCCGGTCGCGGCCGGGTGCGCGAGGTGCTGGACCTGGTCGGCCTGGTCGACCTCGCGGACCGGATGCCGCACGAGCTGTCGGGCGGGCAGCAGCAGCGGGTCGCCGTCGCCCGCGCGCTCGCGCCCCGGCCCGAGCTGATCCTGCTCGACGAGCCGTTCAGCGCGCTGGACGCGGGGTTGCGCGCGGAGGTACGTGCCGACGTCCGTACCGCGCTGCGCGCTGACGGGGTCACTGCCGTTCTCGTCACGCACGACCAGGAGGAGGCACTGTCCACCGCGGATCTCGTGGCGGTGATGCGGGGCGGGCGGATCGTGCAGGCGGCGGCGCCGCGCGCGTTGTACCTGCTGCCGGCCGACCTCGGGGTGGCGAGCTTCGTGGGAGACACCGTGCTGTTGCCCGGGACGCTGACCGGCCGCTGTGCCGTCACCGCACTGGGCTCGCTGGCCGTGCGCGAGCCGTTGCCGTCCGGCGGCGATGTGCGCGTGGTCCTGCGACCCGAACAGATCGTCCTCAGCGCCAACGGGGACGGCGTACCGGCGCGGGTCCGCGTGCAGGTCTTCTTTGGCCACGACTCGCTCGTCCACCTGGAACTGGGCGACGGGGCGGTGGTCACCGCGCGCAGCCTGGACGCGTCGTGGGCGCAGCCGGGGGCGCAGGTCCGCCTCGCTGTTCGGGGCGAGGTTTCCTGCTTCTCGCCTGACTGATGTCGCGCGCGGCGATCAGCGGCGGTAGGTCAGCACCGTCCAGCCGAGCAGCATCCGGAAGCCGTCCTGCATGAGGAACGGCGCTCCCGGCGTGAGCCGGGTCCACTCCCGCGCCTCGGGCGAGGCGACGTGGGTGCCGTTCAACGAGTCGAGATCGACGACGACCACCTCGTCGCCGTGGAACCGGATCGCCGCATGCGCTCCGGAGAGCACGTGGTCGGGATCGTTGATGACCACCGGCTGAGCCTGGCCGCTGACCACCAGCTCGTGGTTGTCCGGCCGCCGGCCGAGGACCACGTCACCGGCCAGCGAGATCGTCGCGCCGTCCTCGAAGACCAGGACGCCGGCGTTCGCCCGGAAGCCGCCGGAGCTGGGCGGCGCGTCGGGGTCCGGCGGCGGGTGGAACTCGGTTTGTTCTGGATCCGACGTCGGCTCCGCGCCGGTGTCTGACGTTACCGGCTCGACAGCGACCGGACCCGGGGACGAGACGGGGGGCTCCGAGGGCACCGGCGGCTCGGTCGGTACCGACGGCGGCAGCGCCGGTACCGCCGCTGACAAGCCGTCGGCGCGCGTGACGGCGGTCCACCGCACGGCGCCCCCCGGTACGGCGCCGCCGTCCAGATCGTGCCGGTACGCCGGCGCCTGTTCGGCCGCGGACCGCACCGCCTGCGGCGAGCCGAGCAGGACCGAGACACCAGGGATCACCGAACTCACCGGGCCGGTGGTGACCGGCTCGTCGTCGACGAGCAGGTCGACCGCGCCGTGCCGCAGCAGGAAACCGGTAGTCCCGTCGCTGACCAGGACGGCGAACGCCGTGTCCGCGTCGAGGGAGGGCAGCATGGTCTCGGCCAGGCCCTGGAGTACCGCGGCGCTCGCGGTGGCCCGCGCCCCTAGGCCCAGGCAGGCCACCAGGGTGTCCCAGACCGACTCCGGGGTCTGCGCCGAGGCCCACAGCAGGCTGTCGCGACGTCGCGCGACACTGCCGGGCCCGGGAATCACCTCACACCTTGCGCGGCTCACGTCACCTCCCTGACCTGCCTGCACTGTAGTGATGGTGGCATTGCACGAGCAGTGCGCTGCGCGCGGTCACCGGCAGCGCGGCGCCGGCGCCCAGCCCGGCGGTGCCGGGCACGGGCAGTTCGAGGGTGGTGTCGAGCACGACGTCGTAGCGCAGGCCCCATGAACTCCCCGGCAGGCACACCGTCGTGTCCGCCGGACCCGCGTGCAGCCACAGGAGGAACGACGCGCTCGGCCCCAGTCGTACCCGGTGTCCCATCGCGCGCCCGTCGAGGTACATGCCCAGCGTGCGCTGCCCGGAGTCGTGCCACTGCGGCTCGGTCATCGGGGAACCGTCCGCCGCGAACCACGCCAGGTCCCGTACGCCGCCGCGCCCCGGCAACTGCTGCCCGTCCAGGAAGTGCACGGGGCGCAGCACCGCGTGGCCGGCCCGCAGCCGCAGGAGCGCCCGTACCCACTCCGCGAGGTCGTCGCCACCAGGAGCAGACCAGTCCAGGCCCAGGTCGAGGCAGTACGCGTTGTTGTTCCCGCCCTGCGTCCGCCACCGTTCGTCGCCGGCCAGCAGCATCGGGACCCCGGCCGAGAGCAGCAACGTGGTCAGCAGGTTGCGGGCCTGCCGGCGGCGTAGCCTCTCCACCTCGATCCCGGCCGGTCCCTCCACGCCGCAGTTCCACGACCGGTTGTCGTCGGTGCCGTCGGCGTTCCCCTCACCGTTGGCCTCGTTGTGCTTGCGGTCGTACGACACGAGGTCGCGCAGCGTGAAGCCGTCGTGCGCGGTCACGAAGTTCACCGACGCGGTGGGGCGACGGCCGGCAGCCCGGAACAGGTCGGAGGAGCCGGTCAGCCGGTAGCCCAGTTCGCGCACGCCGTCGCTGTGCCCCCGCCAGAAGTCGCGGACGCTGTCCCGGTACTTGTCGTTCCACTCGCTCCACCCGACCGGGAAGTGACCCACCTGGTAGCCGCCTGGGCCGAGGTCCCAAGGCTCGGCGATCAGCTTGACCCGGCGCAGCGTCGGATCCTGCGCGATGGCGGCCAGCAGCGGGCTGCGGACGTCGTACGGACCCGACGTGCGGGCCAGCGCCGGGGCCAGGTCGAAGCGGAATCCGTCGACGTGCATCTGCTCGACCCAGTAGCGCAGCGAGTCCATGACGAGCCGCAGCCCCGGACCGTACGACGTCTGCAGCGTGTTACCGCAGCCGGTCACGTCGTCGTACCGGCTCGACCCCTGCGGGTGGTGCCGGTAGTACGCCGCGGCGTCGATGCCGCGCAGGCTCAACGTCGGCCCGTCGGGCTCGCCCTCCGCGGTGTGGTTGTAGACGACGTCCAGCAGCACCTCGAGCCCTGCCGCGTGTAAGGCCCGCACCATCGCCTTGAACTCGGTCACCTGCTGGCCGCGCGTGCCGCTCGCGGCATAGGGGCCGTGCGGGGCGAAGAAGGCCAGCGTGTTGTAGCCCCAATGGTTGGTCGAACCCCGAGCCGTCAGCCGGGGTTCGCTGAGGAAGTGGTGCACCGGCAACAGTTCGACGCTCGTGACGCCCAGGTCGCGCAGGTACGACGTGACCGCCGGGTGCGCCAGGCCGGCGTACGTCCCCCGCAGTTGCTCGGGGACGTCCGGGTGCGCCCGGGTCAGGCTGCCGACGTGCGTCTCGTAGACGACCGTCTCGCCCAGCGGTACGTCGGGGGCGCGGTCTCCGGCCCAGTCGAAGTGCTCGTCGACCACGACGCCGCACGGGACGTGCGGCGCGGTGTCCCCATGCGGACTCGGCCCGGCCGGGTCGAACGACCCGTCCACCGCCTTGGCGTAGGGGTCCAGGAGCAGCCGGGCGGGGGAGTGCTGCGGACCGTGCAGCCGCAGGCCGTAGCGCTGCCCCGGTCGTACGCCGCTCAGGTACCCGTGCCAGATCTCGTCGGTGGACTCGGGCAGGCGCACCCGGCTCTCGACGCCGACCTCGTCGAACAGGCACACGTCCACCGCGGTCGCGGTGGGGGCCCAGAGTGCGACGTTCGTGCCGCGGCCGTCCCAGCTGGCCCCGAGTCGCCGGTGGGACCCGGACCGCGCGGACGCCATGACGGGCAACCCTAGGGTCCACCGGGGCGTGCTGTTGGATTGGGCGGTGTCCCCCCTGCACGAGGATCTGGTCGTCCACCTGGAGGCCGTCTCGGTACGCCGCGGTGGCAACGACCTGCTCGCCGAGCTGTCCTGGTCGGTCGAGCTCGACGAGCGCTGGGTCATCCTCGGCCCGAACGGTGCGGGCAAGACGACGCTGCTGCAGCTGGTCAGCGCGCAGCTGCACCCGACCACGGGGACGGCGTATGTGCTCGGCGAGCAGCTGGGCGCGGTGGACGTCTTCGAGCTGCGGCCGCGGATCGGGCTGAGCACCGCCGAACTGGCCGGCCGGATCCCGGCCGAGGAGCGGGTGCTGGATGTCGTCGTCAGCGCGTCGTACGCGGTGGTCGGTCGCTGGCGCGAGCGGTACGACGGGGCCGACCTGGGCCGGGCCCACGCCCTGCTGCGGCAGCTCGGGGTCGGAGCGCTGGCCCAGCGGACGTTCGGAACCCTGTCCGAGGGCGAACGCAAGCGGGTGCAGGTGGCCCGGGCGCTGATGACCGACCCGGAGCTGATGCTGCTGGACGAGCCGGCGGCCGGCCTGGATCTCGGTGGGCGGGAGGACCTGCTCGCCCGGCTGACCGAGCTGGCCGCCGATCCCGACGCGCCGGCGTTGGTCCTGGTCACGCACCACGTGGAGGAGATCCCGCCGGGGTTCACCCACGCGCTGCTGCTGCGCGACGGACGCGTCGTCGCCGCCGGCCTGCTGGCCGACGTGCTGACCGCGGACAACCTCAGCGCGACGTTCGGGATGGCGCTTCGCCTCGAGCAGGCCGAGGGTCGCTGGTTCGCCCGGGCGGCGCCTGCCGCGCGCTGAGGACGGCAGCCCGGTACGCATAGCGGGAGCGCTATGCTGGCTGCTGTGGCGAGCATGGGCGGCGACCTCATCCGGGAGGCCCGCAAGCGGGCCGCCCTGACCCAGCGCGAGCTGGCCGAGCGGGCGGGGACTACCCAGTCGGCGATCGCCCGGCTCGAGTCCGGACGGGTCGATCCAGGGTTCGAGCGGGTGCGGACGCTGATGCGGCTGTGCGGGTTCAACCTGCTGGTAGCGCTCGACCCGTGGGACGACTCGGACCTGGCCCAGGCCATCCGTCTGCTCGAAATGTCGCCTGAGCAGCGACTGGAGTACATGGTCAGGGCGGCAAACCTGCTGTCCGAACTGAACGGACTCGCCCTGGCTGGGGCTCCCGATGGTGGCTGAGTTCCAACCCCACGAGATGCTCGGGGCGTTGGCGAACCATCACGTCGAGTTCGTCGTCATCGGCGGGTACAGCGCTAACCTGCACGGTTCCCCGCTGCCCACCCTCGATCTGGACATCACGCCCCGGCGAGAGCGCGACAATCTCGATCATCTCTCCGGTGCCTTGCGGGAACTGGATGCGAAGGTGCGCGCGGTCGAACTGGACGAGCCGCTGCCGTTTGACCACGACGCAGACTCCCTCGCCGCGGTCGAGGTGTGGAACCTGACCACCCGGTACGGCGATCTGGACATCTCGTTCGTGCCGACGGGCACCCGCGGCTACGAGGACCTGCGGCAGGACGCCGTGGAGGTCCGCCTGGGCGGCCTACGGGTCCTGGTCGCCTCACTCGCCGACGTGATCCGCAGCAAGGAGGCGGCCGGCCGCGACAAGGACCGCCGGGCGCTGCCGGTGCTGCGCGAGATCCTCGCCCGCCGGCTGCACGAAGGGCCGGTCAGTCCTCCACCACGTGCCGGCTGAACCGCTCCAGCGCCGCTGACCAGGCCGCTTCGTCCCGCCGGCCGTCCGACCCGATCGCCGCGACCGCGTCGTAGGCCGTCGCCATCGTGTGGTGGGTGTTGTCGTCTACGAACAGCCCCTGCCGGCCGAACGTCGTCACCCGGTCCAGGCCGTCGGCCCATCCCTGCAGGCCGGCCAGCCGCTGCGCGTAACCGATCTCGTAGACCGGGTAGACGTGCGGCAGTCGGCGTACGGTGATCCCGGCCAGGTCCGGCGGCAGGTCGACGCCGGCCAGCGTCCGGGTGACGAGGGCGGCGAGTTCGGCGTCGTCCGCCGTCCACCACCGGTCGCCCGGCGCGCACGGGATCTCCGCACACAGGACAGTGCGTCGGTGGGGTCTTCCGGGCTGTCCCGGTAGTTGGCGGGCTCGCTCACCCGCGTCAAGGGGGTGTCGCCGGCCGGCAGGTAGTGCGCGTCGTACTCCGTCCACCGGCCGCCGCGATGCACGAGGTAGACGAGCACCATGGCCCGCAGGGTCAGGCGGCGGGCGTCGTCGAGGACCGCGGGTGAGGGCTGCGGCCGGGCCAGCCCGGCCAGGACCGGCATCGGAACCGTCGACAGCACATGCCCGGCGCGGATACCGGTCCCGTCGGCGCGCCGCACGATCGGCCGGGCTCCCCGCAGTTCGACGGAGGAGATCTCGGCGTCGGTGTGTAGCGAGGCCCCGGCCGCCGGGGCGGCGGCGGCGAGCGCGTCCACGATCTGGCCGAAACCCCGCCGCGGGTAGTGGAAGACCCGGCCCTGCGGGTCGCCGCGGCGCAGCATCCGCCGGGCGATCTTCCACGGGCTGTCCGCGCTCACCCGCCGCCGGGCCTGCTCGATGTCGATCTCGCCGCCGGAGCGGCCCCACAGCTTCTGGGCGTACGGCTCGTACAGCACGTCGTACAGCTCGGGTCCCAGGGTGGCGAGCAAGTGTCCGCCGTACGACGTCCGCCGTACGACGTCCGCCGGTCGGCATAGCCGATCCAGCCGGCCCGGCGAAACGGTTCGAAGACGGCGTCCCTGACGATGCGGCGGATGGCCGAGGGCGGCACGGCCTGCGCCAGCTCGGCCGGCCGGAGCGGGAAGCCCACCCAACGGTCGTAGAGGCGCGGCCGGCCGTTCCGGGACCGGGTCTGCAGGTCTTCGCCGAGCAGCTCCCGCAGGTCGGCGAGCAGGTACGGCGCGGTCGCGGGATGCAACCGGTGGCTGCCGTGATCGACCCGTACCCCGGCGACCTCGAACGACGCGGCCAACCCGCCGAAGGCCGGAGCCCGCTCGTACAGCCGTACCGAGCGACCGGCCAGGGCGGCCCGCCAGGCTGCGGTCAGCCCGGCCGCGCCCCCGCCGAGCACGACCAGATCGCAGTCTTGCTCCGGCTCGGGCATCCGGCCACCGTACGGACGCCGCTGGTCACGCCGCGACGACCGGTCAGCCGGACAGGGCGCCGAGTCCGGCGAGGAAGTCCAGCCGCTCGGGCTCGGTCAGGGCGGCGTATGGCGAAGCGGCCAGCTCGTTGGTGCGGGCCTCGATCTCCTCGCGCAACGGCCCGGCGGTCAGCGCCTGGATCTGCTCGACGGTGAGCCCGGCCTCGGCCCAGGCGGCAGCGTGGGCGTCGGCGCGGTGCTGGCGCAGTGACGTCAACCGGTTGAACAGCAGCAGCGCCGGTGTGGCGTCGGCCGGCTCGTACGGGGGCGCTGTCGCCGCGAACGCCGGACCCGGGTCGGCCAGCCCCGCGGCCACCATCCGCCCCGCGAGATCGGCCAGCCGCGGCAGGCCACTGGCCCTCCATTCCCACAACGCCGACGCCGTCCGGTCGTGCAGGGCGAACATCTCCCGGTACAGCTCCCTGCCCCGGTCGGTGCTGTCGACCGCCGCCTCGAAGAGCACGAGCATCCCGCGCTCGGCCTGCCCCGACAGTTCGGCCCGGAAGTCCGTGTCGCTCATGTACCGCGCCACCGCGCGCGCCTGGTCGAGTGGAACCGAGCGGGTCGGCAGCGCCAGGCGCAGGCCGATCAGGGACCCGGCGCCCGTGAGTCCGAACTGCGTCAGCATCTCGCGGCCTTGCTCGCGACTGGCTCGGTGGACGGCGATCGTCACCCGGTCGACGATCGGAGCGACCAGCTCGGCGACCCGAACCGCGTCCAGGTGACCCACGTCAGTCGGCGCGGGTCCGGGGGCGCAGCGTCCAACGCCGGCTGGCCGGCTTGGTCGCCGATGCCGGTACGCCGACCGGTGCCTGCTGGACACGCAGCGGCTCGGTCGTCCGCGGGGAATGCCAGGCCGGCGGGGCCGCCCGCTGCTCCACCGCGGGCGTTCCAACGCCGGTCGGGCGCGGGAGGTGGCGCGGAGGTGGGTTCGCGGCCCGCCGCTGGCTCGTGATCGCGTGCCGGGTCGCGAACACTCCGGCGCCGTACCACCCCAGCAGGGCCACCGCGGCCGCCGACGGAAAGACGGCCATCGCATCGTGCAGGTCCCGCACGTTTGATGCCGCGCCGCCGTCGGCGGCGGCGGGACCGGCCAGGATCCGGGTCAGCAGGGCCATCGCGAGCACCAAGAGCAACGCCCCGGACACCGCGCCCACCAGCGGGCCGGACCGCGACCCGAACACGTACGCCGGCTCCGGGAAGCGCCCGCCGACCGCCACCGCCGCGAACAGCGCGACCACTCCGGCCATCAACGCCGCGGCGAACACGGTTCGGCCGGCCGGTGGTGTGCCGGCGGTCGCCAGCGCGGTCAGCAGGATCAGGAACACGCTGAGGCTCAGCAGCCGCCAGGCCACCCGCGTGGAGTCCTCGATCGGCGGTGCGTACCGCACTATCGCGTTCTCCCGGGCGGCCACCCGACACGTCTCGTACGGCGCCCGCAGGCCGAGGGTCCGGGCCAGCACGCTCTTGCGCAGCCGCAGCTCGGGCGGGGGCTCCAGGCCGGACAGCCGATTGGTCAGCATCGTGCGGAGGACCCCGCGCGAGCGTTGCGTCGTCGCCGCGCGGGTGGCGTCCCACGGACCCAGGTCGCGCCACTGCTCGACGGTCTGGGCGGCGACCCGCTCGCACTGGCCGCGGTAGCGCAGCATCGCGTCGGAGTCGACCGCGGGTTCGACCCGGATCCGGCGGGTGGGCAGGTGCTCGGTCGCGGCGATCCGGCGCAGCACCTCACCGGCTTGGGCCGCCGACGTACGCCGCTCGTAGGACAGCGTGCCGCGGTGCAGGTCGTCGACCAGCAGCTGTTCGGCCAGCAGGTGCCGCAGCTCCGGCAGTTGGACCTCGGGCGAGAGCTGGATGACGCCCTGCCTGACCGCGGCCAACCGCTCGTCCGGCGTGATCCCGGGCATCGGGAAGCGCCCGCCGGTCACCGCGAAGTGCAGGGTGACGCCCAGCGCCCAGACGTCCCCGGCCGGCCGGCGCTTGATCTCCGCAGCCGGGTCGGCGTGTTGGGCGCGAGCCTCTTCCGGGGCGGTGTAGCTCAACGTGCCAGGGGCGGACAGGACGTAGGAGCCCTCCATCGGACGGGTGAGGCCGAAGTCGCCGAGCTTCCAGACGCCGTCGACGAGCATGATGTTGTCCGGCTTGACGTCGCCGTGCGAGGTCTGCAACTCGTGCAGGTGCGCCAGTCCATCGGCGATGCCGGCCAGCGCCTCGCACATCGAGGTGGTCCGGGCCCAGCGGCCGCCGTCGGGCAACTCGTCCCCGCGGCGGATCGCCAACACGTACTCGCGCAGGTTCAGCGACGCCCAGGGCATGACGATCAGCACGCCGCCGGTGTACGGGCCGGTGTTGATGCGACGGGCGATCGTCGAGGACATCAGGTGCGGGTGCCCGAGAGTCAGCGAACTCATCGCCGCCACCTCGTGCACGACCTGGTCCTGCCGGCCATGCGCGGACTGCGGCAGGAGGACCTTGAGCGCGACGTCGCGACCGTGCAGGGCGTCGGGGTCGCTGGCCCGGTAGACGTGAGCGTTGACCCCCGCGTTCACCTGCGCGGTGATCGTCCAGATGGACAGGCTGGCGCCGACATCGAGGGCGAACCCCCCGGGGGAGTGCTCGGGCAACGTGTAGGAGCCGAACACTTCGGTGGCCAGGACTTGATGGCTACCCGTCGTTACGGGCGCGGCGGCGTAGCCCAGGTAGCTCCGCTCGGGGTTCACCGCCCAGCCCTCCCGCCGGCCCCGCCGCTCGTGGTCAGCCGGGCTCCCCAACGGTAACGCCACTCGCGGGCCTGTCCGGGCAGCCGCTGCAGGTGGGTCGCGGTGACCATGCCGTGGCCGATCAACGCCGCGGCGACCATCCCCAGGCTGACCGGCCGCTCGGTGAACACCCGGGCGTCCAGCAGCTTCTGTTTCAGCGTCTTGAGGTCGGTGACGACGTACCGCTCGAGTTCGTCCATCGTCGACGGGCCGGCCGGTACGCCGGTGAGCGCCGCCACCTCCCCGCCGATCTCGGCCGCCGAGGGCAGCCGGCGCAGTCGCAGCGGATCGCGCAGCCACGGCTGGCAGAGGAGCAGCGCGGTCAGGAAGTACTGCGCGTCCTCGGCCAGCACCACTCCGGCCCCCGGCTGGGTCGGCTCGCCGGTCAGGGCGGGCAGCTCCCGGTCCAGCGGGGCGGGTTCGGCTGCCAGCGCCGTACAGCTGACTCCGATCGCCCGCTCCTGGTGGACCATCGTCGCGGTCCCCACCGTGACCGCCGTGCGATCGGCGACCCAGCGGGCGCCGGGCCGTAACGGGATCAGCGAACCCTCCAGGGTGTCGACGTAGAGCGGGTTCACCTCGGAGAGGTTGGTCAGCTGCCAGCCCGCCGGCTGGACCTCGATCAGCCCGTGGTGCCGTGAGAGGTGCACGTCGCCGGCCAGCAGCAGGTCGGCACCGCCACCGGGCCGACCGAAGATCAACGACTGCCCCGGTGACAACGCATGCTGCTGGCCATCCGGACCGCGGATGACCACCCGGTTCATGGCCGCGGGCGGACCACGACGGCGCTCGCGTCGTCGGTACCGCCGGCCGCCGCCGCCGCGACCACGAGCCGGCGGGCACTGAGTTCGGGATCGGGGGAACCGGCCAGGATGTCGGCCATCTGCGCATTGCTCAGCGCGCCGTGCACCCCATCGGTCGACAGCAGGACGGCATCGCCCGGCACCGGCCGGAGCCGCGTGAGATCCGCGCTGGCTCCGGCCGGGTTGCCGAGGTACCGGCGTAGATGGTTCGTGGTACGCCGGACCAGCGGCGAATCAGGTTCTGCGGCGCCGACGGCGACCAGGTGGGCGGCGACGGTGTGATCGGTGGTCAGAACCTGCAGCACGCCCTCGCGCAGCAGGTGGGCGCGGGAGTCGCCCACGTTGACGACGATCAGCTCGTCGGAATCCGCGACCGCGACCAATGCGCACAACGTGCTCGCACCGGTCAGCAGGCCGGCCGGGGCGAACTCCGCGACGAGTCGCTCCTGGACGGCGGCCACAGCGGCGTTCACCTGCTCCTCGTCCCGGACGGCCGCCAGGTGCTCGGCGAAGACGGCCACCGCCATCGCGGCCGCCTCCCCGCCGCGGCTGGTGGAGCCCATCCCGTCGGCGAGCACGACGAGTCCCGAGTGCGGCGCGACGAACAGGGCGTCCATGTTCGTGCCGCGGCGCGCGCCGCGCTCGCTGTGCGCGCCGACCAGCCAGCGCGCGGCCATCGCCGACGCGATCGCCCCCGCGGGGGCGCCGACGTCCGTCGTCCTCGACGATCCCGGCCCGCCGCTCATGACACCGCCCCGCTGCTCGCCCGCACCACCGGAGTAGACGCGACGAGCGGTTGGTAGGTCCAGCACGGGCCCATGCTGCCCAGTTGCAGCGTGTCGCGGGCCCGCAGCAGCACTGGTGAGCGGACGAGTGCGCCGTTGACCCGCGTTCCGTGCCTGCTGTCGAGGTCTTCGACCCGGCAGCCGGCCGCGGTCGGGATCAGCCGCAGGTGGTGCCGGGAGGCCGAGGGGTAGGTGATCGTCACGTCGCAATCCTCCGCCCGTCCGACGACGACCGGATCGCGGGTGAGCACGATGTCGGGCTCGCCGTCGGTTCCTCGCAGCCGGTGTACGCCGGCGCCGCGCGTCTCGGCGGCCGTCGCCTCTGCCCGCAGGTCACGAAGGGCCGGGACGAGGACAGGTCCGCGCGGTGCCTCGGCCACCGCCCGGGTCGCCTCGGCTGCCGGCTCCGACCCGGCCGGCGTGAAGCTCTGGGTCGACTCGGGATAGCGAGGGGAGTCGAAGGATGCCGGGCCGTACGTCGTCGTGGCCTCCCGCGGCACGTCTGCTCCCGCGCGCAACGATCCCGGTCCCGGCAGCGTCGTCGAGATGACCTCCGGCCGGCCCTCCGCGACGGTCTCGCTGTCCTGCACGACGACCCGCGGCGCGCCTGCGTGCAGCCACTGCTTCTCGCGGGCGGTCCGCAGCAGGCCGGCCGAGACCGCATCCTGCACGGTGTCGAGCAGCGGTTCGACGACGGCGTACTCCTCGGCGCTGATGCCGACGAGAAAAGCCTTGGGCAGGACGGCCTTCTGGCCGTACGGCATGGCCACGCGCTGCCGGCGGCAGGCCCGGGCGATCCGCTTGGTCACGGCGCGGACGGTCGGACGCGGGGCGGGAACCAGGGCGCGGTAGGCGTCGTACGCCGTGTCCGCGACGGTGGCCCGATCCGGGAGCCACCGCCGGGCGACGAGCAACCCGGTCAGGACGACCACCGCGATCGCGATCCACACGCTCATGGCCTCACCCCACCCGATCGCGCCGGCGCGGTCACCTCCCGTGGGGGAGGTGCACCGGGCCGCCCGACCTCAGCGCCGCGAAGTTGTCCGGGTCACTGGCCGATCCTGAAATGGACGCGGTCGGCCCCTCGATCGTTCTCGGGCCCAGCGGCCCGAAAGAACTCGCGGCTGTTGAGGTAGACGACGATCTCGTCGAACCTCACGTCCGGCGCCTCCACGGTGACCTCGGTGATGTCACCGATATGGACGTCGACGGCGACATCGAAGGCCCGGAAGACGTCGCCGGGGGACAGCGGACTCCACGGCAGCTCGAATACCGCCTTCATGCCGAGCGCGAGTCGAACACGGGCGACAGGTGACAGCGGGGCGGGGCTCGGCAATCCGACGTGGAGCCCGGTCAACCGGAAGGCGACCGACTCCACGCAGGCGATGCAGGCAAGGTGGCGGAGGCCACGGCGGGAATCCACGCCGTGTCGCCGCAGGCTCTGACCCAGGGCCAGTGGGGCACCGGGTCGCGGCCCCAGGTCGGCGACCGCGCCACGCACGGAGAAGCGCCTGTGCTCTTCGTAGGCCGCGATGATCCGATCGGCGTAGCGGGCCGCGCCGGCCGGACTGGGGTGGATGAACGACGCGATCAACGCGATGTCGATCCGACCTATCTCGTCGTCCAGGGCTTCTCTCAGCCCCGCCATCGCAGCGGCGACGTCGTCGTCGGAGGGAGCGGGCCTCGGGTGGGAGTCGAGTTCGATCACGCGTCGGGCCGCCCTGGCCAGCGGCGCCGGCAGATCGTCCCGTTCCAGCAGCTCCCGGAGCCGCGAGAGGAGCGCGCGGAAGTCCCGCAGGGGTTCATCCGCCGGGGCTCTGAGACTTGTGGCGCTCAGGCGCCGAATCTGACGGTAGTCGCCGTGCAGGTCAAACCGTGGAACCTGGGCCAGCCGCTCGTCGAGCATCTCGTCGGACACGGCGTGGCGGCCGCCGTCCGGCGGCCTGTACCCCTCGTGCACCAGGACGCCGCCACCGGCGAACAGCGCGTGCTCCGGCCTGAACGCCGGGTGCGCGTACAGGATCGACGGGCCCGAGTTGGAGCGCAGGTCGGCGATGGTTCGGCGCATCCAGAAGTGCGCGTGCGCGGCGGCGATCTCCGATCGCCGCGTCGCCTTCCCGACTTCTCGCTCGATGTCCACGCCGAACCCGATCAGGTTCAGCAAGCCGTTGAAACCGAGTACCCAACCTGGATGCTTCGCGAAGTACTCGGCCATCTCGACCAGCTTCCCGCGATCGGATCGAGCCGACAGCACGGAGAAGTAGCCGGTGACGATGATGACCGCCTTGGGGCAGGTCCGTGGAGCCAGCTCGAGCAGTCCGCAGCCGTTCCCCGAACACCAGTTCCAAGGACCGGTCGATCTCGGCCTGGCCGGGACCGTCGGGGTCCAGGACTTCCTCGAAGTCGATGTCATTGATCCCAACCGTCGATGAGCAGTACGTCGACCGTGGCGCCGAGCTCCGACCCAACCAGCTGCCGGACCTGCGTCGTCACGGTGGGGAACGTCGCGGGGTTCTCACCGAACAGTCCGGCCGCCGGACGGTCGTCCACACCGTCGAGAAACCCTCGCATCTCGGCGTCGTCGTCGAACTCGGAGCCGAACATCTCGCAGAAGTCGACCCGGTCACCGGCGGCCTCTCGCGTTACGGCGCCGGAGGGCAGCACGACGTCGACATCGCGTTCCGGGTCGTCAACGGCGGCATCGATCTTCGCGCCGGATCGAGAATGCCCGCGCCCCGGCTCGGCACCGAGGCCGGGCAGGATGTCCAGCGACTGGTCTACGAGCTGCGCCAGTCTCGTGGCGGCCAACCGGGCGAAGGTGTGCTCGACGGCGATTCCCTGCCCCCACATCGCGGAGTCACCGACGATCGCCACTCTCAGGGCCATGACGAATCCCTTTTCGTTTCCGACTCAGGACCACCACGGGGCGGGCGGAGCGGAGTACATCTCCGCCAGCGTGTCGTGACCACCGTCGGCGAGAAGCTGGGCCAGGGACTGACCGCTGCTCGTATCTGCGTCGCTGGAGCGCCGGATGTTTCCGTTCACATAGCGGAACAGTGGGGTGGCCAGGGCGAATTGATCGTGGACGCCCGGGTCGAACTTGCCTTGCCGCTGGGTGGCGCCCAGCGTCCAGGCCTCGACGATGGCGGCCTGCTGTTCCATCTGGTATTCGCGCCATTGCTTGCCGGGGTTGAAGTCGTAAGGCTCCTCCCGGGTCACGCCGACGCGGGCGTCGTACAGGTATACCTCTCGCAGCGCCGCTCGCTTGGCCTGCCACACGTGCGTCATCTCGTGATAGAGCAGTGCCCCGTCCGGTGTAGTCGAGTGCGGGTCGTACTTGCCGGCCAGATTGATGACGACGGGCACGCCAAGGGGAGCAATCGGGAAGGTGAAGGGCCGGCCGTCGATCCCGGCCACATTCGTGAGGACTATGTGCTCGCGGTCAGGCAGGGTGTCGCGGAAGATGTACTGCGCCATCTCCCACTCCTGGTCGTTCAGGCGCCGGTGGTCGATGAATCCGAAGACGACCCCGCCCGCGGCATACAGGTGGGCAGCGGCACCGAAGGGTCCCGCCACCGGCCAGGTCAGTCCGGCGTAGATCACGGCGTCGCCGGCAATGTATCCGAGCAGGATGAGCTCGTCCTCGAACTCGTGCTTCAGAAGACCGTGCAGTGGATCCCCGGCGATGGCGAAGGCCTCCGGCGGTATCGCCCGGTAGACATCTTCGCCGATCGTGACGACTTGCCGGGCAAAGTCGATGGTGCCCTCGATGACTTCTTGGCCGTGCTCCACAGTGAACACCGCGAGGGCGCCGGCCGGACCACCCAGCACGCCGCCGATGACGACCTTGCCGATATCTCCCAAGATGCCCACCGGTCTGGCTACTGCAGCGCGACGAGCACGGGAACCAGCCCCTGCCCGCCGGTGAGGCGACCGAGACTCTTGCCGAGCACCGCGCCGAAGGCGCGAGCCGGATCCGCTGCCCGCATGGCATGCCCGGGCGTGGAGGAGGTGGTGAGCAGATCGCCGACGCCAATCGGTGACGGTCGGCATCGGCCAGGCAGAACACCTTGCCGACCAACGCCACCGGCGCCCGGACCGCGCCGGTCGGGCTGCGGTCCAGCCGCAGCGCCGGCTTCCAGCCGCCGGCCCCGGAGACCACACCGGCCACTCGCCGGTCGTACGGATCGGTGCACGCGCGCAGCCGACCGTCGTCGTCCACGCATATCACCGATCCGCCGGGCACCGCCTCGACCACGTCGAAGTCTTCGGCGCAGTCGGCACCGTGCAGCTCGATGTCGCCCTTCACGCCGTCGAGCGTGAGCGTGGTGTGCAGGTTGTCGTCGAAGAAGGTGATGCCACCGGTCTTGCCGCTGATCACGATCGCCCGTCCGTTGGCCCCCGAGCGCAGTACGACGCTGCCGGCCTGGCCGTCGTCGGTGCCGAACGTGCCGGTGCCGGTGATGCCGTTCAGCGTGATGGTGGGGCGGTCCTCGTCGTCCCGGACCCAGATCCCGCCGGCCGCCTGCCGGTCCCCGACGTGCAGGGCAACCGCCGGAACCTTCGGCACGTTGTCCGCGTCGACGAAGACCCGTCGTCGTCGATCTGTTGGCCGGGGAGAAGGGGGCCTCGGAGAATCCCGAGGACGGGCGTCGTCTTCTTCTTGCCGGTCGCCTTGGTCGGTCCGGTCGACCGCCCGATGTGGACCGCATCGGCCTCCAGGCCAGTTTCCCGGCCGCCTCCCGGGATGGTGATCCGGACGGGCCCCTCGAGGTCCTGAGCCATCGCTGTCTCCTTCGGTAGCGCGCACGAACCGCCGCCGATGGCAGTCCTCACTACGTATGGCGTGCCATCGCGGTGCCATCCCGTGCCACGGTGTCGGCGCGGGCGCGCTGGATTCAGCGGTCCTCGCCTGAGGGGCGGTAGCAACACCACCGACCGGTGACGATCGAGGACGACAGCTCCTGCCTGATCAGCGGGTCGACGTCCCCGATGCGCGCCAGCGCCTGCCGCAGCGCCTTTTGCACGGCCATTCGGGCCCGCTCGCCGTCGTCGACGAACCGCCTGATCCGTCCGTGCCACCCGGTCGTCTCCGCCAACTCCGAGACCACCCAGTCGAACTCCGCCCTCGCCCGCTCCGCGCGCTCGGTCGCCTGAGCGTCCGCTGCCTCGTCGATCTCAGACCGAAGCTCGTCGAGACGGCGGCGGTACCTCTGCCGGGCGGCGTCGTCGATCAGCGGCGCTGCCGCCTCGGGGTGCACCGTGCTGCCGGCCAGCTCCGTCGCGGCGATGTCGACCCCCGGGTTGGCCAGCAAGGTCGCCAGGTATCGCATTCCCACCACCCGGTCGGTCACGACGGCCACTCGCCTTCCGAAGGTCAGCTCCCAGCAGCCACCCCGGCGGCGGCAGGTCACCGGGGTCGCGGAAGTGGGAGTTCGCGGGGCGGCTCGTAGCCTGGCCTCCGCCTCCCGCAGCCGCTCGCTGGCCCGCGCCTGGGCGGGCCAGTTCCCCAAGGCCTCGTCAGCGCGGATCGCGGCCCGGAGATGGTCCACGGCGCAGTCCACCCAGCCCAGCGTGAGCGCCGCCGGGCCGAGCGGCTGCTGGGCTGATCCGAGACACGCCACGGCCAGACTCGCCATCACCGGGAGGTCGGCGTACGGCAGGAGCAACTCGTAGGCCTCGGCCGCCGTCGTGATCGTCGAGCAGAGCCGCCGCCTCGATCGCCCCCATCAGCGACACCAGCCAGGTGCTCGAGCGTGGCAGCCGGCCGAGGCCGTGACCGCGCAGTCGACGCAGTGCTCCCGACGCCCCGGCGCGGTCGCCCGCACCGGCCGCGCTCACGGCCAGGGCTGCGAAGTACGCGTCGTTCGACGCGGCCAAGGTGGGTGAGGAGACCACCTCGGCGAGCAACGGCATCAACTCGGCGCTGCGGCCTTGGAACCATCTGATCGCTGATATGTGCGCGCCGTACCAGCCTTCTGCATCCGCGTCGCCGACTGTCCGGCCACGCTCCGCGCACTGTTCGGCGAGTCGTTCGGCCGGCTCGAACTGACCCCGTCGGATGCAGAGCATGACGTCCATCGCCGCCACGACGTAGCCGACCGCCGCGTGGCCGTGTTCCTCGGTCAGCGCCCGCAGTTCGGCCAGCGACCGCTCGGCATGCGGATGACCGGCGAGGAAGAGATCGACGGTTCTCCACAACAGCCCCATCAAGGTGTCCGTCGATCGATGCGAGACCGCGCCCACTTCCAGCAGTTCCTCGGCCAGGGCGAGCCGGGTCGTCGCGTGCTCCGGACCGAGCAGGCAGTGGTGGGCCAGGCTCAACGCATCGGCCAGGACGACCGGGTCATCCCTCGCGCGCGCCTCGACCACGACGGCTCGGATCGCCTCCGACGTACCGGCTCGATAGTCAGCCTCGGCGGTCATCCGGGCCTGAAGGCGGGCCGCCAGGGGACTGGCCTGGTCCAGGCGGCCGAGCGCTCGCCGTTGCCATGCGCTGACCGTGGCCGCCTGCACGGCCGAGCGGTGCTCGTGCACCCACAACCCTGCGAGGCCGAGTGCCGCACGAGCCATCGCAACGCCGTCACCGTTGGCGTCCGCGCGTTCGGCGGCGAGTCCGTACCAATGCCGGGATCCCAGCAGATCGCCGGAGTCGAACAGCGCGTGATCACCGGCCCTGAGCAGGCTGTCGGGGTCGTCGTCGGCACCTCCCGGTTGAGACGGGAGCCCGTCGTCCACGTCTCCAGCATCCCGCACGGGAAGGTTGCAGCCACTACCCGGCACTAGCCTGCGCAGATGGCCGATGAGCGGGGACCCATGCATGGCGGGCACCTGGCGCTGGCCGCGGCCCGTGCGTACGGGGCGCAGGAGATGTTCACCCTCTCCGGGGGGCACGTCTTCCCGCTGTACGACGCCGCGCACACCACCGGCTTCCCGATCTACGACGTCCGGCACGAGCAGACCGCGGTCTTCGCCGCCGAGGGCGTCGCCAAGCTGGCCCGCCGGCTCGGACTGGCCGTGCTGACCGCCGGTCCAGGGATCACGAACGGCGTCAGCGCGGTCACCACCGCCCACTTCAACGCCTCGCCCGTCCTCGTCCTCGGCGGGCGGGCCCCGACCTGGCGCTGGGGCGCGGGATCGCTGCAAGAACTGGACCACGTCCCGATCCTCGCTTCGCTGACCCGGTACGCCGACACCGTGCGCGCCCCTGCCGACATCGCCGAGGCGGTGGGGCGCGCGGCGTACGCGGCGCTGGCCGGTCACCGCGGCCCGGCGTTCCTCGACTTCCCGATCGACGTGATCTTCGGTGAAGCCGACGTCCCCGCCACCGAACGCGACCTGCCGGTGCGGCCGGAGCCGGATCCCTCCGACGTGCAGGACGCGGCGAGGCTGATCGCGCAGGCAGAGCGGCCGGTCGTGATCGCCGGCAGCGACGTGTACGCCGA
>JACCSC010000305.1 GCA_013813215.1 Geodermatophilaceae bacterium
GGCCGAGCGGACCAGCCCCCACAGTGGGGCGCTGACCAGCCCGCCGGGCGCGGCCGCGGTCACGGCTCCGGCGGTGAGGAAGACCAGCCGGGACGCCGCGAAGCGCGGGTCCCCGAGCCAGCCCTGCACCAGGTCCAGGGCCGCGTAGACGGTCTCGCGGACCTGGTAGCCGACGTCGGACAGATCGGCGTCGGGCAACACCGGCACCAGCACGACGTCCGGGACGTCGCCGGAGGTCAGATCGGCGACCGAGGGCAGGTCGTAGCAGACGGTGACCCGTGCGCCGGCCCGCTCGAGAGCGGCAGTCAGCCCGGCACCCTGTCCGTCGGCGTCCACGACGGACCACACCAGCGGGTCGGCGGCCGCGTCCGAGCCCGGCAGCTCGACCCACTCCACGCGGTACGGCGTGAGGTCCTCCGACGGGCGGTCCAGCTGGCGCGGGACCGCCCGCAGGACCAGTTCGTCGATGTGCACGACCGGGTTCCCTGCCCCGTCGTAGCCCGTCAGTGCGGCCCGGTCGCCGCCGGTGCGCACCAGGCGGACCCGCAGCGATCCCGCGCCGGCGGCGCTGACCCGCACGCCGCGCCAGGCGAAGGGCAGCAGCAGGTCGCCGGCGTCCGGGACGAGCAGGTGCAGCGCGGCGTCCAGGAGGGCGGGGTGCAGGAGGTAGCGCTCGGCGTCCGCGGCGGCGGGCTCGGGCAGCGCGACCTCGACCCAACGGCCCTCGTCGTCGCGCCGGGCGGCGAGGACACCCTGGAAGGCGGGGCCGTAGTCGTAGCCGCGGGCGAGCAGGTCGTCGTACAGGCCGGTGACGTCGATCTCCGACGTACCCGGCGGCGGCCAGGGAGCACTCGGGCCGGTCGGGGCCCGGTCGATACCCAAAGTGCCGGTGGCGTGCCGGATCCAGCCCGGTCCGTCCGGGCGCCGGCTGTGCACAGCCACCGAACGCCGGCCGTCCTCGCGCGGCGCCCCGACGAGCAGCTGGAGCGGTACGTCGACCTCCCCGCTGTCGGGCAACATGAGCGGCAGTTCCAGCGTCAGGTCCTCGAGCAGGTCACAGCCGGCCGCCTCCCCGGCGACGAGGGCCAGCTCGACGAACGCCGTGCCGGGCAGCAGCACCGAGTGGCCGATGACGTGCTGGTCCAGCCAGGGCTGGGTACGGGCGGACACGGTGGCGCTGACGAGGACGCCGTCGTCGCCGCCCACCTGTACGACGGCGGTGATCGCGGGATGACAGGCGGCCGCGCCGGTCAGCCCGGGGTCCACCGTCCGGGTGGGCGGCTCGATCCAGTAGCGGCGGTGCTCGAACTGATAGGTCGGCAGGCCGGCCGGCGGCACGGACGGCGAGCCCAGCACGGCCGCCCAGTCGACGGCCGCACCCGCGACGAACGCCTGGCCGAGCGCGCCCAGGAACCGAGCGGCACCGCCGTCATCGCGGCGCAGGGATCCGATCGCCTGCCCGGCCAGTCCCGCGGCCAGCAACGTGTCCTGGACGTGTCCGATCAGAGCCGGGTGGGGACTGACCTCGATGAACAGGGGCGTGCCGTCGCCTACACAGCTGCGCACCGACTCGTCGAAGCGCACCGGATGGCGCAGCCCGAAGTACCAGAACGCCGCGGTCAGCTCGGCCGGGTCGACGAAGCCACCGGTCGCCGAGGAGCAGACGGCGATGTCGGTCGGCCGCGGCGTGGTCCCGGCCAGGTCGGCCAGCAGGTCGGCCTGCACCGCCTCGACGTGGGGGGTATGGGCGGCGTAGTCGATGGCCACCCGGCGGGCCCGCACACCGTGCTCACTGCAGTGCTCGGCCAGCGTGTCGAGCGCGTCGACGTCGCCGGCCACGACGGTGTTCTCAGGGCCGTTCACGATCGCCACCCAGAGCTGCTCGGCGTACGGCGCGATCAGTTCCGTGGCGCGGTCGGCGGGGACGGCCAGGGCGAGCATCCCGCCGGTTCCGGTCAGCTTGGTGAGGGCCCGGCTGCGCAGCAGCACGATCCGCGCGGCCTCGTCGATCGACAACGCCCCGGCGGAGCAGGCGGCGGCTATCTCGCCCTGCGAGTGGCCGAGGACGGCCTCCGGCTGTACGCCGAACGACCGCCAGAGCGCGGCCAGCGAGACCATCACGGCGAACAACACCGGCTGGATGACCTCGGAGCCGGCCAACGGCGGAGCGTCGTTCTCCGTACGGAGGACGTCGAGCACCGACCAGCCGGTCAGCGGCGCGAGGGCCTCGTCGCAGCGCCGCAGATGCTCGGCGAACACCGGGAAGTCCGCCGCCAGCCCCACGGCCATCCCGGCCCACTGGGTGCCCTGACCGGGGAAGACGAACACCGGGCGGACGTCGTCGGCCGCGGTGCCGGTCACCACGGCGGAGTGCGGGCTGTCCTGGGCCAGTGCGGCCAGGCCGGCCAGCAACTGCTCGCGGT
>JACCSC010000409.1 GCA_013813215.1 Geodermatophilaceae bacterium
CCGCCCACCACCGATCCACCACCGACGACGGACCCGCCGCCGCCCACCACCGATCCACCACCGACGACGGACCCGCCGCCCACCGCTGATCCCCCGCCGACCACCGATCCACCGGTGGCGACCACCTCGGGTGCGGCCGGTCCGTACTGGACGTAGGGGTCCACCTGACCGGCACCCGCGTCGGGCCGGCTCGTCGGCGGCGGCCCGTAGGGTGAACCGACCAACACGGCACCGCGATCCGGGGCCGCTTTTTCGTGGAGAAGAAGGTAAGTGAGCACCGAGCAGGACCAGCCGCACACCCTTCCCGCGGCCGAGCCGGCCGACGATCCGCGGCCCACCGACGAGTACCCCGAACGCCCGTGGTGGCGGCGTCCACTGTTCTGGCTTCCGGTGGGTCTGCTGCTGGTGCTCGCAGTGGCGTACGGCACGGACCTGGCGCTGGCCGGTTCGGACATCCCGCGCGGCACGACGGTCGCCGGGGTGCGCGTCGGCGGGCTGTCCTCGGCCGACGCGGAGCAGCGGCTGGACCAGGACGTCGTTCCCGAACTCCTTCGTCCCCGCGAGGTGACGGCCGGTTCCGCCGAGCTGACCGTCGATCCGGCGCGGGCGGGCATCGACCTGGACGTGACGGCCACCCTGGCCGCGACCGGTGAACAACCATGGAACCCGATCACCAGGCTCATGTCGTTCTTCGGCGGCGACCGCGACGTCGAGCCGGTGTTGACAGTCGACGAGGCGGCTTTGGCGGCGGCGATGACCGCGGTGGCGGGGCAGGTGGACAGCGAGCCGGTCGAAGGCTCGATCCGGGTCGAGGGGACCACGGCCACCGCCGTGGCGCCGGTCGACGGGCAGGAGCTGGACCAACCTGCCGCGGCCGACGCCGTGCTGAACGCGGTGCGCGCTGACGCCGGGAGCGTGGACCTCCCGATCGAGGCCCGCCCCACCGAGGTCAGCGCCGAGGCTGTCCAGGAGGCACTCGAGGAATTCGCGCTGCCCGCCCTGGCGGGACCGGTCGGGCTGCTCGGCCCGGCCGGCAACCGGCGAGCCGAGGTCCCCGTCACGGCCATCGCAGCTGCCCTGCGCTTCGCCCCGGGCCCGGACGGGACGCTCGTCGGGTCGGTCGACGTCGCAGCCCTGCAGACGGCACTGGGTGACGCGCTGGCGCCGTTCACCGTCACCTCCCGGAATGCCGGCTTCGAGCTCTCCGGTGGTCGGGTGCAGATCATCCCGGCCGTGGACGGCACCTCCGCGGACTACGCGGCGCTGGCCACCGCGTTGACCGAGGCCCTGCCCGCCCCCGTGCCGCGTGACGTGTCCGTGCCGCTGACCCCGAGCCCGGCCGAGGTCAGCACCGAGGAAGCGCAGGCGCTCGGAATCACCGAGCAGGTCAGCACGTTCACGACGAACTTCACGAACGAGAACTCCGGCGAGAACATCCGGGTGGTGGCCGCCGAGGTCGACGGTGCGGTGATCTTGCCCGGTGAGACGTTCAGCCTGAACGGGTTCACCGGACCGCGCACCGCCGCCGAGGGGTACATCGAGTCCACGATCATCGACAACGGCGAGTTCGTGCAGGCGATCGGCGGCGGGATCAGCCAGTTCGCCACCACGATGTTCAACGCCGTGTTCTTCGCCGGACTCGAGGACATCTACCACAAGCCGCACAGCTACTACATCAGCCGCTACCCCGAGGGCCGCGAGGCGACCGTCTTCTACGACTCGATCGACCTGTCCTGGCGCAACGACAGCGAGACCGGCATCTACGTCCAGACCTCGTGGGAACCCGGCGCGATCACCGTGACGTTCTGGGGCACCAAGCACTTCGACATCGAGTCGGTCACCGGCGGGCGGTACAACTACAGCGACTACGAGACCCAGCGCAAGGCCGACGACGGCGACTGCGTCGCCCAATCCGGCAGCGAGGGGTTCGACGTCGACGTGACGCGGGTCTTCCGGCCCGTGGGCGGCGGGGCGGTACTGCGCCAAGAGGTGTTCAGCACCACATACAACCCGGTCCCGACGATCATCTGCGTCGAGCCCGGCACGGAGGACGACGCCGGCGGTTGACGAGGCGGCAGCCGGCAGTCAGACTCCCGGCGTACCACCCACAACTGCATACGGCGTCTACGCAGGGGAAGTCCGGTGTGAATCCGGCGCTGACCCGCAACGGTGATCCCCCTGAGCTCCTCGAGGTACAGGGGCAAGTCCGAGTGCCTGCCGGCCGCCCAATCGCATCCATCCACCGTCGAGGTCACGGGGCGGATCGCAGGCTACGACCTGTCCGCCCCCCGCGCAGTCGCGCAGGGGGCTTTCGTTCGTCGCCAGGCGGTGCCCGCTCGGTCCGTCCCGAAAGGCGCGCCATGCCGCACCACTCCCCCTTCGTCCGGTCGGCCCGTGTCGGGGTGGCGTTGCTCGCCACGTTCGGCGCCGTCCTGCTCCTGCCCGGAACGGCCGTCGGTGCGCCGGCCGGCAGCGCCGCCACCGTCACCTCGGACCCGGCCGAGGCCGCCGCCGGCTGGTTGGCCGCGCAGCTGGTCGGCGGCGACCACATCGAGGTCGAGATCGACCTGAACGGCGACCGCGAGATCACCGACGACGAGCGCTTCCCCGACTACGGGCTGACCGCCGACACGATCATCGCGCTGGCCGCAGCTGGCGTAGGTGCTGAGGCCATCTCCGTGGCCACCGACTACCTCGAAGCCAATATCGAGCTCTACGTCGGCGACGCCGACGACAGCACCCCGGCTCTGGACGGCGAGTACTACGCCGGCTCACTGGCCAAGGCGCTGCTGGTCGCGGACGTCACTGGCCGCGACCCGGGCAACTTCGGTGAAGTCGACCTGCTCGGGCGGCTCCTGGCCACCGAAACGCCGTCGGGCCGGTTCTCCGACATCTCCGAGTTCGGCGACTTCAGCAACAACATCGGTCAGTCGTTCGCGGCCCTGGCCCTGAGCCGCGCCGCTCCGGCCAGTCTCTCGCCCGCCGCACGGGCCTTCCTACCCGGTCAGCAGTGCGTCGACGGTGAGCCGCGGGACGGCAACGTCCCTGTCGTCGTCGACGCCGATCCCTGCGCCGCGGACACGGCCAGCGTCGACAGCACGAGCTTCGCCACCCAAGCGATGTTCGCCACCGAGCAGACTGGCGGGGCCGAAGCCGGCATCGCCTTCCTGCTCGGTGAGCAGGACGCCGACGGCCGCTTCAGTGACATGGGCATGTACAACTCCAACAGCACCGGTCTGGGCGCGCAGGCGCTCCGGGTCGGTGGCGAGGATGTCAGGGCCGACGACGCCGCCGCGTGGTTGCTCGTCTACCAGATCGACTGCGACGCACCGGTGGACCAGCAGGGCGCGATCGGGTTTACCACGAACCCGGACCTGCAGCCGTTGTACGACGACCGGGCCACCCGTGCCACCGCGCAGGCCACGCCTGGCCTCGTTGGCATCGGCTTGGCGGAGATCACCGCTGAGGGCGCAACCCCTGCCGCGCCTCGACTTGACTGCGACAGCACACCGACAACCACTCCCACACCGTCACCGACACCCACGCCGACTCAGAGTCCGACGCCCACCGCATCTCCGACCCACCCGACCGCGTCGCCCACGACGAGCCATCCTGGCCTGCCGAACACCGGCACCGCCGTCGGTCCGCTACTGGGCCTGGCTGCCGGCAGCCTGGTCCTCGGCGGCGGGCTCGTCCTGGCCGGCCGCCGGCGCACTGGAGACCACCGATGAGACGGGGTCTCACCGGCATGTTCCTGACGCTGGTGCTCGCCGCGGGCGGCGTACCTGCCACGGCCGCACCGATCGGCCCGGCGGCGGCCTGCCGCGGTACCAGCGGTGTCTCGGTCGTCGTCGACTACGGCCGGGCCGGGCGGCCCATCGACGTCCGTTGCGCGCCCGGCGACCCAGCTACCGGGCTTGCCGTCCTGTCCGGTGCGAACCTGCCCTACACGTTCGTCCCCAACCAGCCGGGGCTGGTCTGCACTATCAACGGCACCCCCAATCCATGTAACGGGGCACCGCCGACCGCCTACTGGTCGTACTGGCACCTGCGTGCCGACCGGACCTGGGAGTACAGCGGTCGGGGGGCCAGCAGCTACAACCCCGCGCCCGGAACGACCGACGGCTGGGCCTTCGGCAACGGCAAACCTCCGCGCGTGCCCCGACCGGTCACCTCCGCTGCGTCGACCCCCTCTGCCGGCGATCAAGAACTTCCCCGGGTCGATATGTCCGGACCCGCCCTGTCGCGGCACGGGGAAAGTTCTTGATCGCGAGGAAGTGCGGGGCAGTAGCCGTTGTCGGCCTCGGCCTGGCCGTCAGCCTGGGCCTGGGTTCGCCGCACCCGGCGCACGCCGAGGCCTGCTCCGGCGGGACCGGGGTCACCGTGGTCGTGGACTACGGGCCGTACGGCGGCGTACAGACCGGCTGTGCGCCAGACCCGACGAACGGGTTCTCCGCGCTGTCCCAGGCCGGCTTCGACGTCGTGCAACCGACCATGGCGCCTGGGGTCGTCTGCCGGATCGATGGAGCGCCTCCCGCGGAGGACGAGGCCTGCGTCCGGACGCCGCAGGAGACGGCGTACTGGTCCTACTGGCAGGCCGCGCCAGGCAGCACCACCTGGACCTACAGCGGCACGGGGGCGGGCAGCAGCCAACCCAGGCAAGGCGGGAGTGACGGCTGGGCGTTCGGCGCCGGGTCGCCGCCGGGGATCGCGGCGCCGGTGAACACCGCAGCGCCTCCTCCTCCGCCTCCGCCTCCGCCCCCGGCACCGGACCCGACGACGACCTCGGCCCGGCCACCCGCTCCCCCTCCCCCGTCCAGCGGAGGTGGATCGGCCGAGCCCGACCCGAGCACCACCTCGCCGGGCGGCGTCTCGACCACAGCGGGGGCACCGAGCGGCAGCCCCACGTCGCCATCGACCACGGCCGCTCCCACCGGCACCGCCGACGAGCCCTCGACCGGTGAGGCCACGGCGGGTGCTGCGAGCCAGGAGGTCGCCGCCTCGCGGGATGCGGCGACCGATCCAGCGCCGACCGCAAGAGCCGCCCCCTGGGGACTCCTGCTCGCCGGAGTGGCCGCGGCGGCGCTTGCCGGTGGCGCTTTCTGGCAGGTCCGTCGGCGGAGATGAGCCCAGCCCGGCACAGGGAGCTGCACCCGCTGGCCTGGTGGTTGTGGGCGGTCGGCCTGGCCGTCGCGGCCAGCCGGACGACGAACCCTCTGCTCCTGGTGCTCGTGATCGCCGTGGCGGCGTACGTGGTGGCTGCCCGCCGACCGGTGGGGGCTTGGGCGGGCGGCTTCCGGGCGTATCTCATCCTCGGTCTGGTGGTGATCGGGATCCGCACGGTGTTCCACGTCGTGTTCGGAGGCGGGCTGGGCGAGACGGTGCTGTTCCGGCTGCCGCAGATCGGCCTGCCGGAGTGGGCGGCCGGGGTCCGGTTCGGCGGTGCGGTGAGCGCCGAGGGACTGCTCAGCGCGCTGTACGACGGCCTGCGGCTGGCCACCCTGCTGATCTGCGTAGGGGCCGCGGTCACCCTGGCCGACCCGCGCCGCCTGCTGCGCACCCTGCCGGGCGCGCTGTACGAACTCGGCCTGATCGTCGTGGTGGCAGTCAGCCTGGCCCCGCAGCTGGTCGAGGCGGCCCTGCGGGTCCGCCGGGCCCGCGCCCTGCGCGGGACCGCACAGCGCGGCCTGCGCGCCGTGCGGTCGATCGCGATGCCGGTGCTGGCGATGGCCCTGGACCGGGCGGTCGCGCTCGCCGCGGCGATGGACGCCCGGGGGTACGGTCGCACCGGCGACGTGCCCGCCGCCGCGCGACGACTGACCAGCGGTCTGCTGCTGGTCGGCCTGCTGGGCATCAGCCTCGGCGCGTACGGCCTGCTCGACACGTCGGTGCCCGGCGTGGTCGGGCTACCCAGCCTGCTCGTCGGCGTGCTGGGCGCGGTTGCCGGACTGGCGCTGGGCTCGCGTCGGGCGATCCGCACCCGGTACCGGGCCGAGCACATGGACCCGCGCTCGGCCGCGGTCGCGGCCAGCGGCCTCGCCGCCGCGGTCTGCCTCGTCGTCACCTCGCTCACCGACCTGGCAGTGGCGTTTCCCTCGACGTACCCCGTCGCCGTCCCCCAGCTCGCCCTGCTCCCGGTCATGGGCCTGGTGTCCGCGCTGATCCCGGCGATCGCCGCCCCGGCGCCGATCCCTACCGCGGCTGTGGCGACCCGCCGCGAACCGGTCGGCGCGGCCAGCCGATGATCTCCTTCGAGCAGGTGAGCGTGCGGTACGCCGACGCCCCCACGGACGCCCTTCGCGACGTCGACCTGACCATCCCGGCGGGCGAGCTGTGTCTCGTCGTCGGACGGACCGGTGCGGGCAAGTCCACGCTGCTCGGCGCGGCCAGCGGGCACGTGCCGCATTTCACCGGCGGGCGGTTGTCCGGGCGGGTGACCGTCGGGGGCAGGGACACCCGCGAGCACCTGCCGCGGGACCTGGCCGACGTCGTGGGTGTCGTCGGGCAGAGCCCGCTCGCCGGGTTCGTCACCGACAACGTCGAGGACGAGCTGGCCTTCGCCATGGAGTCCCTGGGCCTGTCCCGCCCGGTCATGCGCCGCCGGGTCGAGGAGACCCTGGACCTGCTCGGCCTGGCCGACCTGCGCGGCCGGGCTCTGGCCCAGCTGTCCGCCGGCCAGCAGCAGCGGGTCGCGATCGGCGCCGCCCTCACCTCACACCCGCAGGTGCTCGTCCTCGACGAGCCGACGAGCGCGCTGGATCCGGGCGCCGCCGAGGACGTCCTGGCCGCGCTGCACCGGCTCGTGCACGACCTGGGAATCACCGTGCTGCTCAGCGAGCACCGGCTGGAGCGGGTAGTCCAGTACGCCGACACGGTGCTCGCCCTGCCCGGCGGCGGGGCGGCACCACGGTACGGCGTACCCGGTGTGGTCCTCGCGGACTCCCCGATCGCCCCGCCGGTCGTCCATCTCGGCCGGCTCGCCGGGTGGTCGCCGCTGCCGGTCTCGGTGCGAGACGCCCGGCGGCAGGCCGGAGCCCTGCGATCCACGCTGTCATCTCGGCGCCTCCGCCGAGGGGAGGGCGTCGGCGCTCCCACGTCGCCACCACGGCCGCCGGTCCCGGCGACGGCGCCGGTGCTGCGGGCGGAGCGGGTGACCGCCGGCTACCGCGGCGCGGCGCCGGTGCTGACCGATCTGGGCCTGACACTCGCGCCGGGGCAGGTCGTCGCCCTGATGGGGCGCAACGGAGCCGGCAAGACGACCCTGCTGTGGACCCTGCAAGGCAGCCGCAAGCCGGTGCGAGGAACCGTCCGGGTGTCGGGCCAGCAGCCGGGACAACTCGATCCGGCGCAGCGGCGGTCGCAGGTCGCGCTGGTCCCGCAGGAACCGTCGGACCTGCTGTACCTGGACACCGTGGCCGAGGAGTGCGCCCAGGCCGACCGGGAGGCGTCCCGTCCGGCGGGGACCATTGCCGCCCTGCTGGCCGAGCTGAGCCCCGGCATCCTGGGTGACACCGACCCGCGGGACCTGTCCGAGGGCCAGCGGCTGTGCCTGGTGCTGGCCATCCAGCTCGCGGCCGAGCCCGCCGTGCTCCTGCTCGACGAGCCGACCCGCGGGCTGGACTACCTGGCCAAGGAGCGGCTGTCGGCGGCGCTGCGTCGATTGGCCGGGCGTGGTGTGGCCGTGCTGTTCGCGACACACGACGTGGAGTTCGTCGCCGGGGCGGCCGAGCGGGTGCTCGTGCTGGCCGGCGGCGAGTTCATCACCGACGGCCCGACCGCGCAGGTCGTGCTGTCCTCACCGACGTACGCGCCGCAGGTGGCGAAGATCCTCGCGCCCGACGCCTGGCTGACCGTCGAGGACGTGGCCCGGGCGCTGAGGGTGTCCGCGTGACGCGCCGGCCGGCCCGGCCGGTCCCCCTCGGTCCCCGAGGCGTGCTTGCGGTGGCCATCGCGACTGTATTCGGCGTGGCGGCGTTCGGCTGGCCGTTCCTCGTGGCGCCTCGGTCCGGCCTGGCCGACGGTCTGGACGCCTGGCTGATCTTCGGCGGGCTGCTCGCCCTGGTCACGGTGACCGTGCTGACGCTCCTGGCCGAGGGGACCCTGGATGCGAAGGCCGTCGCCATGCTCGGGGTGCTGTCGGCGGTGGCCGCCGCCGTGCGTCCGCTCGGCGCGGGCACCGCCGGGATCGAGCCGCTGTTCTTCGTGATCATCCTGGGCGGCCGGGCGTTCGGGCCGGGCTTCGGCTTCGTGCTCGGCAGTACGTCCCTGTTCGCCTCCGCGCTGCTGACCGGTGGCGTCGGGCCGTGGCTGCCGTTCCAGATGTTCGCCGCCGCCTGGGTAGCCATGGGTGCTGGCCTGCTGCCGCGGGCCACCGGGCGGGCGGAGGTGCTGCTGCTGGCGGCGTACGGCTTCGTGGCGGCGTTCTTCTTCGGGCTGGTGATGAACCTGTCGTTCTGGCCGTTCGCCCTCGGGTCGACCACGTCGATCTCGTTCGTGCCGGGCGATCCCGCGCTGGACAACCTGACCCGCTTTCTCGCCTACGACCTTGCCACCTCGCTGGGCTGGGACTTCGGCCGGGCCCTCACGACGGCGCTGCTGGTGGCGCTCACCGCCGCGCCGATGCTGCGCGCCCTGCGCCGTGCTGGACGCCGGGCGGCCTTCGACGCCGCACCGGAGTTCGTCATGAGCCAGGACCCGGCCGGGTCCCCCGGGCCAGCCCGTAGCCAAACACGCTGAAGCAGGCGGTGGTGAGCAGAGTGCCCCACACCGCCACCCCGGACAGGCCGAACCAGGCGAAGCCGGCCAGGACGGCGACCGGCGCCCACCAGCGCACCAGACCGGCCCGCCACGCGGCCACGGCGGCCAGCGGCGGCGCCAGTATGAACCCGGCCAGGCCCGGTACGACGATGGCCGGCACCCCCCACATGCCCTCCATCACCTGGCTGACCTGCGC
>JACCSC010000422.1 GCA_013813215.1 Geodermatophilaceae bacterium
CCGCCGCGCCGACCAGCGCCGGCGCCGGCGCATCGATCGGTACGGCGGGGCGCCGGGTACGCAGCGCCGAGCGCAGCAGGGCCGCGCCGATCCCGGCGACCAGCAACCCGCTCACCACACCCAGCCACCGCAGCACCTGCTCGCCGGCGATCGCGCTGGACAGCGAGATGAGCAGCCCCAGCACCAGTACGCCGGCCGTGTGCGTGACCGTGACGGTGGCGCCGACCGTCACCGCGTCCCGGCGCGACCCGCGGCGACCGGCGAGATAGGCGGCCATCACCGTCTTCCCGTGCCCCGGCAGCAGCGCATGCCCCGCACCCAGCAGCACCGCCAGCAGGATCGCCAGCGCGCCGACGAGCGGCGTCAGCTCCGGCCCGATCAGGTCCTCCAGGTAACGGTCGGCCGAGGCCAGAAAGCGGGTGAACGGGTCGGCCGAGGCACCGTCGAGCAGGTTGCCGTCCCCGCTGCTGACACCCGAGCCGGCTTCGGTCCGCAACTCCACCGACCGCTGGTCCAGGGGCGACAGCAGCAGGTCGTCCGGGTAGCTGCGCAGCTCGTCGCTGAGGCTCTCTCCTGGCACCGGCGGATCGAGCAACCGCACCCCGTCACCGATTGCGGTGATCTCGTGCCAGCCGACCCGGTCCTCCCGATAGCTGTCGGTCAACGACACGGTCGCGGGCTCGGCCAGGTCAGTGGGCGCCGACAGGGGACAGGTCAACCGCAGCGTCGGCAGCTCGGCCACGCCCGGGACCGTCTCCAAGGTCGTCGCGCCGACGGTCCAACGCAATGCCACCCCGTCGACTTCGGCTACCACAGCGGCCGCGACGTCGCCGCACTGCGTCGCGGCGTACGCGGACAGTTCGGCGGCGGACGGCGTACCGGAGCCGTCCGTGTCGATGGCGGGCAGCTCCTGCGCGGTCGGGATCTCCGCAATGTCCACGATCGCGAGCACCTCGACGCGGTCGGGGAACAGCGCGATCCCGTTGTAGTGGTTGACGGTGAAGTTGCCCAGCGGATGCGCCGCGGCACTCCCAGCGGAGACCAGGACCAGACCCACCGCCAGCCCGGCCAACGTCAGCAACCGCTTCACAGCGGCCCACCGAGGGAGTCCAACGCCGACCGCGCCAGCGGGGCGTGCACCGGGGAGAAGTACTGGTTGATGTCCAGCGCCGCGTCCAGAGAGGCTCGGGCCTGCTCCGAGCGGCCCAGGGACTGCTCGATGATCCCGAGGTGGTAGCGGAACAGCGCATTGCGACCGCCCAGAGCGGTGGCCTGCTCGGCGTACGGCAGCGCCTCCTCGTCGCGGCCGGCGACGTGCAAGGCCCAGCCGAGGGCATCAGCGGAGTCGATGTTCTGCCGCTGGGCGTACTCCTCCTCGGCCGCGGCGACCGCCGCCTCGCCGTCGCCCCGGTCCGCGGCGACGTAGGCGACGGTCAGGCTGTCCTGTACGCCGTTGGCCAGGAAGATCTGCTGCGTGGTGTCGAACAGGGAGAACTGCACGTCGGCCTCGGCGTCCATCCCCAGCGAACGCAGGTAGTTGCCGTACTCGACCAGGTAGTCCGGCAGCGGCCGGCTGGTGACAACCCGCTCGTAGCCGGCCAGCGCCTCGTCCTGGTCACCCCGGGCGGCGGCCACCCGGGCCTGGCCGAGCAGCAGCCCCGGCTCGTCCGGCACCTCGCGCAGGCCGAGTTCGTACGCCTCGGCTGCCCCGTCGAGGTCACCCTGGGAGAACGCCAGATTGCCCAGGTAGGTCCGGCAGAACGCGATGTCGGAGGCGTCGAAGGCTTGATCGAGGGCCTGTTCCAGCGCCGCGCGGGCGCCGTCGATGTTGCCCTGCAGCTCCAGGTTGTACGACGCCCTGGTGAACGAGGGGATCCCGGGCTTGAGGTCGAGCATCTGCTGAATCGCGGCGGTCGCGCCGTCGTACTCGCCGAGCTGGGTCAGGGCGTCAGCCAGTACGCCGTACGACGTCGACCCGGCCGGGTTGACCTGCTGCGCGCGGCGCGCCCAGTCCGCGGCATCGGCGAACTCGTGCCGCGCGTTGGCCAAGGCCCCCATCGCGGTCAGCGCGACATCGTTGCCGTCCTCGTTCAAGGCCAGCGACTCCTCCAGTGCCCCTTCGGCCCTGGGGTAGTACGTCGGGTCAGCGGTGATCCTCGCCTGCTCGACGTAAGCCAGTCCGAGGTCGGCCCAGGCCCGGTAGTCCTGGTCGTTGGCCGCGAGCTGCTGTTGGGCCCGGGCGATGCTGCGCGACACCTCGTCGCCGGGCATGGTCGCCGTCGTGGGGCGGGCCGCCGGCTCCGGCCCGTCCCGCGTGATGACCGCGGTGGCCACGACGATGCCGAACAGCACCAGGACGAACACGACCGCGACGAGCACGGACTTCCCCCGCATCACGGCTGCTTCACCTCGCATTTCAGGCCATCGCTGGACACCGGGACGAGCAGCCGCCAGCTAGTCGGGTGACGGGCCGTCACCGACCTAACGACA
>JACCSC010000432.1 GCA_013813215.1 Geodermatophilaceae bacterium
ACCCGAGACCGAGCAGTCCTTGCCGGCGGCGACGCCGGCGCCCCCTGACCCCGAGGTCTCCGGCATCGTCGCGCCGCCACCGCCGTCCCCCGCGTTCTCGGACCGGATCTTCGGCGTCGCGCCGGACGAAGCACCGCGGGCACCACTGCCCGTGCCCGCGGCGGAGCCACCAGCACCGCCGGCCCATGATCACCCGCCTGCCGGGCGGGCACCGGCCCCGCTCACCGGCTTCGTCCCGCCGGCTCCGCCGGCCGAGGAGGGCGTCGTCGTCCTCGGGTACCGCTGCTCGCGCAGCCACCTCAACGACCCGCGGGTCTCCTTCTGCGCGCACTGCGGCATCCGGATGGACCAGCTGACAGGCGTACTTGTCAGGGGGCGGCGTCCACCGCTAGGCCTGGTGGTGCTCGACACGGGCTCGACGTTCGTCCTGGACGACGACTACCTGCTCGGCCGCGATCCCGAGAACGACCCGGAGGTGCGCGAGGGCCGGCTGCGTCCGCTACGGCTGGACGACAACAGCGGCACGATGTCCCGCGCCCACCTGGAGATCCGCCTGCAGGGCTGGGACGTGGCGGTGGTCGACCGAGGCTCGGCGAACGGCACGTACGTCGCCGCGCCGGGTCAGCAGGGCTGGTCGGCCGTCGTACCGCAGCAGCCGTTCGTGCTCGGCGCCGGTACCCAGGTCGGC
This sequence comes from Geodermatophilaceae bacterium, assembly GCA_013813215.1. GTDB lineage: Bacteria > Actinomycetota > Actinomycetes > Mycobacteriales > Geodermatophilaceae > JACCSC01. The sequence continues at coordinate 689 of JACCSC010000432.1, forward strand.
ATCGGCCGGCGCACGTTCACCTTCGAGTCCCCCCACGGCCGCCTGTAGTCGCGCTCGGCTACCCGCTTGGCGGACACGGATGCTCGGCTCCGCTGTCGGGGTCGTCCGGTGGGTGGGTTCAGGCCGGCGGGGCTGGTCCACTCGAGGCGACCGTCGTCGTGTTGTTCGACGCGCCAGCGGGTGTGGGTCTTGACCTGGTGGTGGGGTCGGCGCAGGGCGGCCAGGTTGTGTTTGGCGGTGGGGCCGTCCGGGTGGGGGATGGTGTGGTCGAGGTCGGCACGGCGGGCGTCCAGGGTCCGGGCGACCCGTCGGTGGCGACCAAGGTGGACCAGCGCAACAGCGGCACAGGTCGTCGCCGACGGCCAGCGGTGACGCCTGCAGTCCTCAACGTCGAGGGCGACCGGTCGGCCGCCGGGGTCCCTTATGTTTGCGGGTGCTGCGTGGCAGGCCGGGTCATCGGGGCGAGCCGAATGAGACGCCGGGAACCGGGCCCGCGCGATTGAGTCCGACCGCAACGGTGTTGGAGAAGTTGTTGACCACGGCCAGGTCCACGTCGCCGTCGGGCTCGACATCTCCCGCTGCCAACGCCGTCGGTCCTTCGCCGCGGGAGGCGAAGTTGATCGGGGGAGCGAAGGCTCCTGCCCCGTTGCCGATCAACAACGACACGTTGTTGCTACTGCCGTTGGCCACGGCGAGGTCTGGTAGGCCATCGCCGTCGAAGTCGCCCATGACCACGTCGTCCGGCGCCACGCCCACCGGATAGACCCCCGAGGCGGGGCCGCGGTGGCCGGCGAGGTGATCGCCGTCCCGCACAGTGCCAACCCCATCGATGTGACCAGAACCTGCACAGCTCGCAACCTCATCGGGCTCCCCCGTCGTCGCAGTATCGGTCGGACCGCACTACCTTGGCAGGTCGGTCAGGCGACCGAGACCCCGGTGAGGTGCTGGGCGGTCTCAACCGTCTGCAGCCGTGCTGCCCGGTACACCAGGTTCCGGGTTGACAGTGGGCTGGGACGGGCAACCAGAATCGGGGTCAGGGCAGCCAGCGGGGGCAACACACATGCACTCTGTACGCCGGGGTTCCGGTCGATCCCTGGTGCTCGTCCACGGCCTGGGGTCCAGCCTGGGCACTGGGACCGCATCCCGGGCGGGTTCTGGACCGAGCGGCAGACGAAGGTCTTCGGTGTCTCGATCAAGGCCTCGGTCGCTCTCGTACGTCGGATCCAGCCGCTGTTGCCGACGCTGACCGCCAATCCGGTGACCCGGGCGGCGTTGCTGGCGCAGGGAGACGGCGCGGCTGATCCTGCGCAGCACCGGCTGACCCGGCCCACCGGATGCTCAGCCCCGGCGATACAGCCGGGTCGTCAGCGGCGCGAACACCGCCGTCAGCACGGCGGCCGTGGCGAACACGATTCCGATGTCGGCGGCCGACGCCGTGCCTTCCATCAGCCCACGCGAGGCGTTGGCCAGGATGGAGATCGGGTTGACGTTCACGAACGCCTCGAGCGCCGCCGGCAGGGTCGCCGGGTCGACGAAGACGTTGGACAGGAACGTCAATGGGAAGATCCCCATAAAGCCGGCGTTCATGACGGCGTTGGGTGTGCGCAGCAACAGCCCGAGGGTCGTGAACACCCAGGACAGACCGAACGCGAAGACGACGACCAGGGCCAGGGCCGCGAGGACGCCCACTACGCCGGCCTCGGGCCGGTAGCCGAGCGCCACACCCAGCACGATGATCACCGTTCCGGCGACCAGGTAGCGGACGCTGTCCCCGAGCAGCGACCCGACCAGCGGTGCCGGGCGCCAGATCGGCAGCGAGCGGAACCGGTCGACGACGCCCTTCGTCAGGTCGGTGTTGAGGGCTACCCCTGAGTACACCGTGGTGAAGAGCACCGACATGACCAGGATCCCGGGCAGGATGTAGTCGAGGTAGGCCCC